>JAEWHT010000361.1 GCA_023387695.1 Pseudomonadota bacterium
CACCGTGCCGGGAATGGCGAAGCTCAGCATGGTCGTGAATTCGAGCAGATGCCGGCCGACGAATCGTTGCCGCGTGAGCAGATAGGCGGTGAGCAGTCCGATCAGCGCCGTCAGCGGTGCCGCGATCGCGGCGACCTCCAGTGTCGTGAACAGGGAAGGCCAGGCCGCGCCCTCGAAGAACAGGCCATGGCTGAAGTCGACGGAGAAGCCGGTGCGATAATGCTCCAGCGTCGGCGTGTAATCGCGGCCCATCGTCTTGACGAAGCCGCCGATCAGGATGACCGCATAGATCACGACCGTCAGCACGACCCACGGGATGATCACGGCGGCAGAGAGCAGGGTGACGGACGTCGGCAGCTTCGCTGCTAGGCCGGCATCGCCTTTGCCGGAGACGGTGGTGTAGCTCTTGCCGCCGAGCCAGCGCTGCTGCAGCCAGAACGCGCCGAGCGTGAAGACGAGCAGCACGATCGACAGCACCGCAGCCATGCCCTGATTGTGCGCGGCGCCGACTACGGCAAAGAAAATCTTGGTCGAAAGCACTTCGAAATTGCCGCCGAGCACGAGCGGGTTGCCGAAATCGGCGAGGCTCTCGACGAAGCCGAGCAGGAAGGCGTTGGCAAGCCCCGGCCGCAGCAGTGGCCAGGTTACGGAGCGGAACGTCTGCCAATGCTTGGCGCCCAGCGTCTGCGCCGCTTCTTCGAGGCTCGGTGCGATTCCCTGGACCACCCCCATCAGGACGAGGAAGGCGATCGGCGCGAAGGCCAGCACTTGCGCCAGCAGCACGCCCGGCAGACCATAGATCCAGCGCGAGCGCGGGATGCCGAACCATTCGGACATCAAGCCGGTGACGAGCCCGGCGCGGCCGAACAGCAGGATGAGCGCAAGGCCGATGACGAAAGGCGGCGTGATGATTGGCAGCACCGTCATCGCACGCATCAGCCGCTTGCCCGGCATCGCCGTGCGCAACACGAGCAGCGCGCAGGCGAGGCCCAGCAGCGTGGTGATGAGGCCGGCGAGCACGCCGAGGACCAGCGTATTCCAGGCAACGCCGCAGGCGATGCCGCCGCCGAGGCAGCCCAGTCCCCAGATCGTCGAGGAGAAGAGTCGGTCCACGAATTCGCCCAACGCCCAGCCACCATTGGCGTCGACCAGCGCGCTGCGCAGGATCACTGCGACCGGCAGGAAAATGAAGAGAGCGATCAGCAGCACCACCACACCAATCGTGGAGGTGGTGAAAAGATCGCCCCGGCAAAACCCGCGATAGGCCAAGCCATGGCAGAGCAGCAGGAGAAGCGAGAACAGCGTCAGCAGCGCGCCGAAACCCATGCCGGGCTGGGCCGCGCCCGTGCCGCCGAGCAACGCCGCGAGCCAGGGTATGCCTTGGCCAGGAAGCGTAACCGCAAAACCTTGTGCGAAGAATGTGACGAGGCCGAACAGCCCGAGTGCGATCAGTGCGCGGCCGCTGAAGCTGGTCTCGGCGCGAACGGCGAGGAGCGTCGCCGCGAGGAGCGCGATGCCGACCGGCCAGAGCCAAGGTGCTGCTCCCGATAGCGCAAGCGCCAGCGCCGTGCCGGCCCGTCCGAACGGATAGCCGCCGAGGTCCCAGCCTTCCGGCAGGTACCAAGGGACAAGCACGTAGCCGAGCCAGCCGAACAGCAGAGCGAGCCGTGTCGAAGGGCGCATCGGGTCTCTCCGCAGCCCGCTTCTATTTCGGCAGCGCCTTGACCTCCTTGTCCCACTTCGTCAGCAGCCGCGTGCGCTCGGCCGACGAGCCGTATTTGACGAAGTCGTAGTTGATCAACTTCATCTCGTTCATCTTCGGCGCCTGCGCCGGCACTGGTGCATTCTTGTTCGATGGCACCTGATACGACTTCGCGGGTGCGCCAAGCGCCTGCGCGGCGGGGCTCAGCGCCCAATCGTAAAACTTCTTGGCGTTCTCCAGATTGCGTGCGCCCTTGACGATCGACATCGAGCCGATCTCGTAGCCGGTGCCCTCGCACGGTGCGACCGGCTTGATCGGATCGCCCTGTACCGCGAAGACGACGGCATCGTGGATGAAGACGATGCCGACGGCGGTCTCGCCGAGGCTCGCGGCCTTGGCTGGTGCTGCGCCCGACTTGGTGTACTGGCTGACGTTCTTGTGCAGGGCCTTGAGATAGTCGAAGCCCTTGTCTTCGCCCATCAGCTGCACGACCGTGGCAAGCAGGGTATAGGCGGTGCCGGACGAGTTCGGGTCGGCGACCTGAACATCATCCTTGAGCTTGGGATTGAGCAGATCCGCCCAGCATTTCGGCTCCGGGATGCCCTTGGCCTTGATCTGCTCGGTGTTGTAGCCGAAGCCGAGCGCGCCGGCATAGATGCCGATCGAGCGCTGCTTCGCTGCCTTCCACTGGTTCAGTGCCCAGTCGTTCAGATCCTTGTTGGCGGGGGATTCGTATTCGAGCGTCAGCCCCTCTTCAGCGGCCTGCAGATGCGGGTCGCCGGTGCCGCCCCACCAGATGTCGCCGCGCGGGTTCGAGGCCTCCGCTCTGAGCTGCGCATAGACTTCGCCTGCGGATTTCCGCGTCATCGAAACCTTGATGCCCGTCTCCTTCTCGAAGGTCGTGGACATCGCGCGGCACCATTCTTCCTGGACGCCGCAATACATCACGAGCGAACCATCGGCCGACGCCGTGACTGCGCCCGCAGCCAGGATGCCAGCACTGAACAGCGCCCTGAAAGTCAGAGATTTCGAAAACATGGCCCACCTCCCCGGAACGAGAACTTGATGTTCTTCGCAATTAACTGTGACGGTGGCGTCTCTGTCGCCCCAAAGCAACAAGTATTAAGTCGATCAGGTAATCCCCGTGATGTCGCTGAGCAGCGTAGCCAGCGCCGGCGTACAGCACAGGATCGGGTTGCCCTTGCTGATGCCGTCTCCGGCGAAGAAGTCGTTGACCCAGGCGCCGGCCTCGCTGGCGATCACAATGCCGGCGGCGACGTCCCAGGCGTTGATGTGCAGCTCGGCATAGCCGTCGGTGCGCGCGGTCGCGACGTTGCAGAGGCCCAAGGTGCCGGAGCCTACGCGCTTGACCGAGCAGCCGGCGGCATAACCGCGGCCGATCATGTCGAGATAAAGCTGCGCTGGCATGCGGGTCGACCAGCCGAATTCGGCGCAGGCGCGTCGGATATCATCGACGCCGGAGACCGCGATCTTCTGCCCGTTCAGCGTCGCGCCCTGGCCGCGTTGCGCGACATAGAGCTCGTCCAGCGCCGGCGCGGCGACGATCCCGATCGTCGGCTCGCGGTTCAGCAGGAAGCCGATGGAGATGCACCAGTTGCGATCGCCATGGGCGAAGTTCGCGGTGCCGTCGATCGGATCGAGGATCCAGACCGCATCGCTGGCCTCGCCGCCGCCTTCCTCGCCGATCACCGTGTCGCCGGGAAAAAGCTCCGCCAGCCGCGCTCGCAAGAAATCCTCGACGGTGCCGTCGGCGACGGTGAGCCAGTCCTGGGCTCCCTTCATCGTGATGCCGAGGCTCTCCTTGCGACCGAAATAGCTGAGCGCGATGCGCCCCGCTTCGGCGGCGAGGCCCTGGGCCGCGTAGCGGCGCAGCAAGAGTTCGGCTGGCGTCATCGTCAGGCGGTCCCGATCGCGACGGGGCGGCCGGTGCGGGCCGATTCGGTGGCCGCGTCGGCGAGCATCTGCGCGCGCAGCCCGTCGAGACCGGTCGGCGAGGGTGCAACCTTGCCGGCGCAGGCATCGATGAAGGCCGCAAGCTCGGCGCGATATGCGGCCGCATAACGTTCGAGGAAGAAGTTCTGCACCGGATCCGCGCGAAAACCCTGGCCGGTCGCGATCTCCACCGTCGTCTCGTGGATGTTGCCGGCCCGCAGCATTCCCTTCGAGCCATGCACCTCGATGCGCTGGTCGTAGCCGTAAGTGGCGCGGCGCGAATTCGAAATCTGCGCGATGCGTCCGCTCGCCGTCTTCATCAGCACGGCGGCCGTATCGACATCGCCGGCTTCGCCAATGGCCTTGTCCACCAGCGCCGAGCCGAGCGCGAACACCTCGACCGGCTCCTCCGCCAGCAGGAAGCGCGCCATGTCGAAATCGTGGATCATCATGTCGCGAAAGAGGCCGCCCGAGCGCTTCACATAGTCGACCGGCGGCGGTCCGGGATCGCGCGAGATGACGTTGATGATCTCGATTTCGCCGGCCTCGCCGCTGCGCAGCCGCTTCTCCAGCGCCGCAAAGTTCGGATCGAAGCGGCGGTTGAAGCCGATCATCAGCGGCCTGCCCGTCTTCTCGACGGTCGCCAGGCAACGGCGAATGCGGTTCGAATCAAGGTCGACCGGCTTCTCGCAGAACACCGCCTTGCCGGCCGATACGGCGGCTTCGATCAGGTCGGCATGCGTATCCGTCGGCGTGCAGATCAGAATGGCGTCGATGCCGGAATCGCTCAGGATTGCGTCGGCGTTGGCCGCGAGCGCGCCTGCAGCCTGCGCCAGCGAGGACGCAGCTTCTTGCGAGGCGTCGGCCACGGCAACGAGTTGTGCATCGCCGCGTGCCGCGACATTGAGGCCGTGAATGCGCCCGATCCTGCCGGCGCCAAGAAGTCCAAACCGCATTTTCATCATCATGTCCGTCTAAGACGGAAGCGCTCCCTCAGGTGGCATATTCTCTTTGTGTTGCTTGACTATTGGATTAAGCATTCCATTCTCTGCGCCGCCTAGTCAAGGTCGGAGCGTGCCCTTGGCGATGTCGTCAACCGCGCCACAGCATTGTGGCAGATCGGACGATGAGGAAGGCGCGGTCAGCGCGATGATGGAACAGTTCCGCCAGCTTGCCCTAGCCGGGTGGCGCGGTTGAGTGGGAGCGAGTAATGGCGACGATCAGGCTGACCATGGCGCAGGCGCTCGTCGCCGCGATGGCTGCGCAGCGGACGGTGATCGACGGGAAGGACCAGCCGCTCTTCGCCGGCATCTGGGGCATCTTCGGGCATGGTAATGTCGCGGGCCTCGGCGAGGCGCTGTACGCCGTGCGTGATCGTCTGCCGACCTTGCGCGCGCATAACGAACAGGCGATGGCGCATGCCGCGATCGCCTTCGCCAAGGCCTCGCGCCGCCGGCGCATGATGGCGGTGACGAGCTCGATCGGCCCTGGTGCGACCAACATGGTGACAGCCGCAGCCGTGGCTCACGTCAATCGCCTCCCGGTGCTACTGTTGCCGGGCGATGTCTTCGCCGGACGCCGCCCTGATCCGGTGCTGCAGCAGATCGAGGATTTCGGCGACGGCACCGTCTCCGCGAATGATTGCTTCCGGCCGGTCTCGCGCTATTTCGACCGCATCACCCGGCCCGAGCAGATCATGCCCGCCTTCGAGCGCGCGATGCAGGTGCTGACGGATGCCGCTGAATGCGGACCCGTGACGCTCGCGCTCTGCCAGGATGTGCAGACGGAAGCCTACGACTATCCCGACTGGTTCTTTGCCGAGCGAATCTGGCAGCCGCGACGGGCGCGGCCCGATGAGGTACAGTTGGCGCAGGCGGCCGCGCTGCTGATGGCAGCGAAGCGTCCGCTCGTCGTCGCCGGCGGAGGCGTCCTCTATAGCGAGGCGGAAGGCGATCTCGCTTCCTTCTGCACCGCGCACGGCATCCCGGTTGCGGAAACGCAGGCCGGCAAAAGCACGCTGCCGCACGACCATCCGCTCAATCTCGGCGCGATCGGCGTCACCGGCACTGGTGCGGCCAACAACGCGGCGCAGAAGGCCGATCTCGTGCTCGCGATCGGCACGCGCCTGCAGGATTTCACCACCGGCTCGCGCTCGCTCTTTGCCGATCCCGCGTGCCGGATCGTTGGGCTCAATACGCAGATCTTCGACGCCGGCAAGCACCGTGCGCAACCGCTCGTCGCCGATGCCAAGGTCGGCTTGGCCGAACTCGGCGCTGCCCTTCAGGGCTGGACCGCGCCTGCCTCCTGGACTCAACAGTCAAGAACTGGCCGCACGGTCTGGCTGGAAACAACTGCGCGCTACACCGCGGCCGGCAACGAAGCCTTGCCGAGCGATGCGCAGGTCATCGGCGCGGTCCAACGTAAGAGCCAACCCAGCGATGTCGTGCTGTGCGCCGCCGGCGGCTTGCCCGGCGAGCTGCACAAGCTCTGGCAGGCGGGCGCACCCGGCGGCTACCACATGGAATACGGCTATTCCTGCATGGGCTACGAGATCGCCGGCGGGCTCGGCGTCAAGCTCGCCGATCCCAAGCGCGAAGTCATCGTGATGGTCGGAGACGGCTCTTACATGATGATGAATTCCGAGATCGCCACGTCGGTGATGCTCGGCGCCAAGCTGATGATCGTCGTGCTCGACAATCGCGGTTTCGGCTGCATCAACCGCCTCCAGAACGCGACCGGTGGTGCGCCCTTCAATAACCTGCTGCGCGATACCAGGCATGAGACGCTGCCCGCGATCGACTTCGCCGCCCACGCCGCCGCGATGGGGGCGATCGCGCGCAAGGTCGCTGATATCAATGAGCTGGAAGCGGCGTTCGACGAGGCGCGTCGCCACGACGGGACGAGCGTCATCGTGATCGACACCGACCCGATGCCCTCGACTGATGCCGGCGGCCATTGGTGGGATGTGGCCGTGCCCGAGGTCTCGGAGCGCACCGAAGTCGAAGCCGCAAGGCGCAATTATGTCGAGGCGCTCGTGCGCCGCAAATACTGATCAAGCGAGGACGACATGCCCATCCGTATCGGCGCCAACCCCATCGGCTGGTCGAACGACGATCTGCAGGACATCGGCGGCGAGACGCCGCTCGAGACGTGCCTCGCCGAGGCGCGCCAGGTCGGCTTCGTGGGCATGGAACTCGGCCACAAATTTCCGCGCGAGCCGCAAGCTTTGAAGGCCGCACTCGCGCCCTTCGGCATGGCCTGTATCTCCGGCTGGTATTCGGCGGAGCTCCTGAAGCGCGACGCCGATGAGGAGATGCGGCACCTGCGCCCGCATCTCGATCTCCTGAAGGCGATGGGATCGAACGTGCTGGTCTTTGCCGAGACCTCGAATGCGATCCATGGCGATCGCAGCAAGCCGCTATCGCAGCGGCCGGTGATGAAGGCCGGTGACTGGGCGCAGTTCGGCCGCCGCATCACGGAGGTCGCCGAGCGTACGCTCGCCGAGGGCGTCAGGCTGGTCTATCACCATCACATCGGCACCATCGTGGAGAGTGCCGATGACATCGACGCCTTCATGGCGGCAACTGGCGAGGCCGCGCATCTCCTGCTCGACACCGGCCATGCCACGTGGGGCGGCGCCGATCCGGCAGCGCTCGCCCGAAAATATCGCGCCCGCATCAGCCATGTTCATGCCAAGGATGTGCGCCGCGCCGTGATGGAGCAGGCGCGCCGCGAGGATTGGAGCTTCCTCGATGCGGTGCTGGGGCAGGGCAGCGCGCTCGGTGTCTACACCGTGCCCGGTGACGGCATCGTGGATTATCCGGCGGTGTTCCGCGAGCTCAGGGGCTATTCCGGCTGGGTCGTGGTCGAGGCCGAGCAGGACCCGAAGAAGGCGAACCCGCTGACCTATGCCAAGAAGGGCATGGCCCATTTGAAGCAGAGCCTGAACGAGGCCGGGCTCTCCTGAGTCCGTCAGATGCCGAAGGTCAACTGCGGCTCCGCATCGTCGCCGGCCTGCAGCGACGACAGCGATACGCCGAGGAGCCTGACGCGCTTCGGCAGCGGCATCTCGATTTCGAGGAGACCGCAGGCGAGGCGCTCCAGCTCGTCCCGGCCGGCAACTGCTACGAGGACGGACTTGCTGCGGGTGATGATCTCGAAGTCGGCAAACTTGATCTTCAACGTGACGGTGCGGCCCCGGCTGCCTGTCGTCTCGCAATGGCGCCAGACCTTGTCGACGAGCGGGCGAAGCGCTGTCACGAGCGCATCGAATTTGAACAGGTCCGTCGCGAACGTGGCCTCCGCGCCGATCGACTTGCGAATCCGGTTGGCACGCACCGGCCGTTCGTCGACGCCGCGGGAGATCCAGTAGTAATAGGCGCCCGACTTGCCGAAATTCGCGTTCATGAATTCGAGCGTCTGGTTGCGGATGTCGAGACCCGTGAACAGGCCCAGTGCATTCATCTTCGCGCTCGTGGCCGGTCCAATACCGTGGAACTTGCCGACCGGCAGCGTCTCCACGAAGCCGGGTCCCATTTCAGGGGAGATCACGAACTGGCCGTTGGGCTTGCGGTGATCGGAGGCGAGCTTGGCCAGGAACTTGTTGTAGGAGATGCCTGCCGACGCGTTGAGCCCGGTCTCGGCCTTGATCTTCTCGCGGATCCGCAGCGCAATGTCGCGGGCGAGCGGAATGCCTTGCAGGTTTTCCGTCACGTCGAGATAGGCTTCATCAAGCGACAAGGGCTCGATGATCTCGGTGTGCTCGGCAAAGATCTCGCGGATCTGCCGGCTGATCGCCTTGTAGGTTTCGAAGCGCGGCTTCACGAAGATCAAGTCGGGACATTGCCGCTTCGCAGTCACCGACGGCATCGCGGACCGAACGCCGAATTTGCGCGCTTCATAGCTCGCGGCAGCGACGACGCCGCGCTCGGCCGACCCGCCGACCGCGACGGGCTTGCCGCGCAGTTCCGGATTGTCGCGCTGTTCCACCGACGCGTAGAAGGCATCCATGTCGATATGGATGATCTTGCGGACGCGCGTCGCGTCGCTCTCCGCGGTGTCGGATTCGCTCATGCGCGGATGATACAATCGGGCGCCGGGAAGCGCGAGGTCCGGCGTCTGAACGGAGGCGAGGCGCTGCTGTCAGCTTGCTGCCATCGCTTCGCGAACCAGCGCAATAACCTCGTCCGCTTCCTGCTCGGTGCTGTCAAAGCGGGTCACGAAGCGGACGACATCCTGGCCGCGTCGCGCGAATGGCAGACCGGTCGCCGCGAGACGGGTGATGGCCGGCACAGGGAGGCTCGCAAACACTAGGTTGGCTTCAACCGGTGCCACGAGCCGAACCTCGGGCAGCGCGGCCAATCCTGAGCCGAGGCGCGTTGCCACCGCATTTGCCTTCGCTGCGAGGCGCAGATACAGGCCGTCCTCGACATAGGCCCGGAGCTGTGCGGAGAGATAGCGCATCTTCGACCAGGTCATGCCGGCGCGGCGAAGGCGATAAGACAGGGGCTCGACGAGGTCCTGATCGAACACGACGATGGCGTCCGCCGACATCGCCCCGTTCTTGGTCGCGCCAAAGGACAGGATGTCAACACCGGCCCGCCAGGTCATCTCGGACGGCGTGCAGCCGAGCCGCGCCAGCGCGTTGGCGAAGCGAGCGCCGTCCATATGCACCGACAGGCCCCGTTCATGCGCAATGGTGCCGATCTCTCTGATCTCGGCGAGTGAATAGACAGTGCCATATTCGCTGGCCTGGGTGATCGACACCGCGTCGGGTTGTGCGCGATTGCGGATACCCCAGCCGGCGCCGGCAAGCGCCGCGCGCAACATCGCCGGTTCGAGCCGAAAATGCTTGCCCGGCATGGCGAGAAGCTTTGCGCCGCCAGTGAAGGCTTCTGTCGCGCCGCCTTCCGCGGTGTGGATGTGTGCTTCCTCGTGGCAATAGACGGCGCCATAGGGACGCACGCAGCTTGCTAGCGACAGGGCATTGGCCGCCGTGCCGGTCGGCACCGGAAACACGATAACTTCAGTCTCGAACAGCGCCGAGAAGCGCTTGTTGAGCAACGCCGAATAATCGTCGTCGCCATAGGAGGCCGCCGCGCCGCGATTGACGTCAGCGATCGCCTGGAGAATCTCCGGCGCAACCGGCGCGACATTGTCGCTGCGAAAATTCGGGAGCGTGCGGTTTGCAGAGGTCATGACGTCCTGTCCTGCCGTCAGATGACGGTCGTTTCTCGGCTGCTGGTGCGCCGGTTGATGAGAAGCAACGGGATCGCGGTGACGAGGATGAGAACCGCGGCTGCAGCGGCAGCGAGGCCCGCGCCGGTGCCTTCGATCGCGTGGTACATCACGACGGTCGTGGTCGCCCAGCGGCTCGAATAGAGCACGATGGTCGAACTCAGCTCGGATGCCGCCGTGATCCAGACCAGGACCAGGCCGCCGACAAGGCCGCTTGCCATCAGGGGTATCGTTAATGCCGCGAACGTCCTGGTCGGCGAGACCCCGAGATTGATCGAGGCCTCCTCGAGCGACGGATCGAGCTGATGCACGATCGCCGAGGAGGAGCGAATAGCAAAGGGCAGCTTGCGGACGACATAAGCAATCACCAGGATCAGCCAGCCGCCGGTCAGGACCAGAGGTCCGCTGTTGAAGGCCACGATCAGCCCGATCGCCAGGATCGTGCCCGAGACGGCAAACGGCACCATGCCGATGAAGTCGAGCAGTCCTGTCAGGCGCGAGCGGTGCCGGGCGACGACATAGCCGATCGGAGCGCCGATCAGCATTGTTGCAACCGCAGCGACGCTCGCAAGCGTTACCGTGTTGAGCAGTGGCCGGAACGAGCCGGACAAGAGTGTGACGTAGTTATCCAGTCCCAGCTCCCAGGTTAGGACGGGACCGCGGAAGCGCAGAACGGACACCATCAGCACGGCCGCGAAGGGCAGCAGTGACACGATAACGATGCCCCAGCTCACGACCGCTGCCAGCCATCGCAATCCCGGCGGCAACACCAGTTTGACGGGCGCGCTGCGCGCATTGGTCGAGAAGCGGCGCTTGCCGAGATAGTGCCGTTGCACGAGCAGCGCCAGCGCGGTGCAGGCGATCAGGAGGACGCTGAGTGCGCCGGCGGCGGCAGGGTTTGCGTCGGACTCACCGGCGAACAGCTTGAAGATGTCGACGGCGAGGAATGGTCGATCTTCGGCCAGTACGGCGGGCACGCCGAAATTCTCCAGCGCCTCGATGAAAACGAGAAGGCCGCCGGCGAGAATGGCCGGCATCACGATCGGAAGCAGCACGGTGCGGACTGCATAAGACGGCGAACCGCCGAGATTGCGGGCCGCTTCCTCCATCGAGGCGTCGACGGCCTGGAAGCCCGCCAGCACGGGCATCACCACATAGGGATAGAGCGTCAGCGTGAACACGATGACGATGCCGGGCATGCCGTAGATCGAGCCGATCGGGATGCCGATCCCGCGCAGCGCCGTGGTGACGACGCCGGCATGGCCGAACAGCAGCACCAGCGCGTAGGCGCTGACAAAGGAGGGCAGCACCAGCGGCAGCGACGCCAATGTCAGCAGCAGCGCGCGGCCCGGCACGTCGATCCGGGCGAGGCAGAAGGCGAGCGGGATGCCGATCGCGCAAGCAAGGCCTGTCGCCAGCGTTGCCGCGAGCAGGCTGTTGCCGATTGAGCCGAGGTAATAGCGGCTCTTCACGATCGCCGCGTAGTTGGCGAAGGTGAAGGCACCCGTGCTGTCGACCCTGATGCTGGCCTCGAGCACCAGCGCCAGTGGGTACAGCAGAAAGACTGCCAGCAGCACCAGGGCCACCAGGGCTACGATGGTGGCAAAGCGCTTCATGGCGCGGGGAACGCAATGATCTGTGCGGGATCATAGGCTAGCACCAGCGGCGCACCGGGCTGGGCATCAAATGCGGCGCCGCCGAGCGCCGAGATCCGAAGTGCTGTGCCATCCGGCAGCGTGGCGTGGAGACGCTGCACCGGGCCGAGAAATTCGCGCAGCGCCAGCCGTGCCTGCACGTGCGGACCGTCGGACCCGTCGGCGACCCGCAAGGCTTCCGGCCTCAGCGACAGCAGAACCTTTGCGCCCGGCGAGCCGACCTCGCCCCGAACCGTGAACTCCGTTCCGGCGGCGGCGACCTCTGTGTTGCGGCCATCGAAGGCCTTTGCGATGCCCGGCACCATATTGGTCGAGCCGAGGAATTCGGCGACGAAGGCGGTCTGCGGCATCCGGTAGATGCGCTCGGGCGTGTCGACCTGTTCGACCTTGCCTTGCCGCAGGACGGCAATGCGGTCGGAAATCGCGAGCGCCTCCTCCTGATCATGCGTCACATAGATCGCCGTCAGGCCGAGCGCTTGCTGCAACTGGCGGATCTCGATGCGCATCTCGGTCCGCAGCTGCGCGTCGAGATTGGACAAGGGTTCGTCGAACAGCAGCACCGCGGGTTCGATGACGAGCGCACGGGCGATTGCCACGCGTTGCAGCTGACCGCCGGAGAGCTGGTGCGGCGAGCGCGGGCCATAGCCAGAAAGGCGCACCCGTTCGAGCGCCTTGTCGACGCGCGACTTGATCTCGGCCGTGGGGATCTTTCTCGCCTTCAGCCCATAGGAAACGTTTTCGGCCACGGTATGGTTCGGAAAGATCGCGTAGTTCTGGAACACCATGCCGGTGTCGCGTCGATGCGCGGGCAGGCCGTCGATGCGCTTGTCGCCGAAGGAAATCGATCCGGTCTCGACATCGACGAAGCCGGCGATCATGCGCAGCAGCGTCGTCTTGCCGCAGCCCGACGGCCCGAGCAGCGTGAACAGCTCGCCATGTCTAATCGTCAGCGAGATGTCGTCCACCGCACGCACCGCACCGAAGCTGCGGGTCAGATTTTCGATCCGGATCGACGTCATGAAGTCAGCGCGTATCCTGGATCGTCGTCTTCAGCCGCGCCAGCGTATCACGGCGCGCCGCTTCCCATTTGGCATCGTCGTAAGGCAGCACCTTGATATCAGAGAACGGCACCATGCCGGGCGCAACAGCGCCGAGCTCGATGTCCTGACGGGCAGGGCGGCGGAACGTTGCCCTCAGCAGCATCTCCTGCACGTCCTTGCTGGCGAGGTAATCGATGAGTTGCTTGGCCGCATCCGTGTTCGGTCCGCCCTTCAGGATGCCGGCGCCCTCGACGACCGCATGCGTGCCCTCTGCAGGATATACGACGCTCACCGGCGCGCCATTGTGGGCCCACAGGAAGCCGGCATATTCGAGCGTGATGCCGAGCGGATATTCGCCGCTGCCGACGCCTTCAAACACTTGCGTCGAGCGATTGAGCACCTTCGCATTCCCCAGCAGCTGGCTCATCTTGGTCCAGGCCGCGTCGTTGTCGCCCCATTGCGAGAGCAGCAGGGTGGCGGCTGCATAGGAGAAGCCGGAATTGCTGGGGTCGGTATAAGCGAGCTTGCCCTTCCATTTGGGGTCAAGAAGATCGGCCCACGATTTCGGACCGCTGGCCTTGTCGATCGCCTTGGTGTTCTGACCGATCACGACGACCTGGATGTTGGTGCCGAGCCAGAGATCCCCGGGATCGCGAAATTGCGCGGGCACGGCGTCGCGGCCCTTGGACGGGTAGGGCTGAAGATAAGGGCTCGCCAACCGCAGGATCGTCGCGCTGACGCCCCAGATCACGTCGCCTTGCGGATTGGCGGCCTCGGATGTGATGCGGCGGACGAGCACGCCCGATCCGGTCGAGACCACGTCGACCTTGATTCCGGTCGCCTTGGCAAAGCCGTCGGAGACAAGCTTGTTCACGGTGTCGTCGTTGGCCGAATAGAGCACGACATGCTGCTCGGCCCAGGCCGAACCGGCCGCAAGGAGCGAGACGGCGAGCGCGACGCCGCGGGCGAGGTGTGATGCTGGATATCTCATCGGGTTCGCCTTCTCCGGTTCTGCTGTTGCTTATTTGGTTTTCGCGAGATGTTCGGTCGCGGCCTTGAGCCCGGCTCCACGTTCGATCGGAAGGCCGAGCTTGGTCAATACGTCTTCCAGGTGAAGCAAGTCGGTCAGAATGGTTGCGGCGCTGAATGCACCCATCGTGCCAAACCTGATGACACGGCCGGAGAGCCGGTTGCGCGCACCCGCGATGACCGTGCGATGGTCCTGATAGAGCTGCCGCACGATCGTTCCGCCCTCGTGCCCATCAGGCACCCTGAAGACAACCACCGTGTTCGAGCGCGGTCCGTGCTCGCAAAAATCCGCGAGCCCGAGCGCGGCGCCGCCGGCGCGCAGTGCGCCGGATAGGAGCTCATGGCGCGCGAGCACGTTGGGGAGGCCTTCTTCGTGCATCATCGTCAGCGACTCGCGCAGACCGTAAAGCAGGCTGACCGGCGCGGTGAACGGCGTCTCGTTCAATTCAACAGACTTCAGCGCGCGGCGGAAATCCCAGAAGAAGACGGATCGCTTCTCGTCCTGCTCGATCACGCGCCATGCCTTGGGGCTCACACTGGCGAGCGCGAGACCGGGTGGGCACATCAGCGCCTTCTGCGAGGCCGAGACGACGATATCGACGCCCCATTCGTCCTGCTTTATCGCGATGCCGCCGAGACCGCTCACGGAATCCGCGATTAGCAGCGTGGGTGCGTCGCGTACCAACGCGCCGAGCGCCGCAAGATCGGCCACCATTCCGGTCGAGCTCTCATTGTGGACGACGACCATGGCGCGATAGGTGTGTTCGCGTAAGCGCGCCTCCACCGCGGCAACGTCGATGGCCTTGCCCCACTCGGTCGCCACAGTGTCGACCGTGATGTTCATCGCTTTCGCGATGGATGTGAAGCGCTCGCCGAACTGACCATGCTCGATCACGAGAATGCGGCTGTCGGGCCCGACCACGTTGACGAGCGCGGCTTCCATGACGCCGGTCCCGGAGCTCGCAAAGAACATGACACGGTTCGTCGTACCAAGCACCGGGCGGATCATCTCCTCGGTCTCGCCGATTGCGGTTTTGCACTCGGGGCCACGATGATTGACGATCACTCCGGCTGTAGCTTGGCGAACCCTTTCAGGGACTTCGGTGGGGCCCGGAAGCCGAAGACGATATCCCGTCGCAGGAATCGCGGATGGTGTGTTTGTCGTCATAGTCTGAAGTCACCGTTTTGACGCATATAGGCAACGAGGCCGCCCGCACTGAGGATCGCTTTCATGATGTCAGGCAGAGGCTCCGGCTTAAGGGTATCGCCGCTGCGCGCGTTGCGGATCGCGCCTGTCTCATCGGAGACCAGAATGTCACCGTCCTGAATGCCACTGGTGTCGCAGACCAGCGGCAGCAAGCCGTTGTTGATCGCATTCCGATAGTAGGTCCGCGAAAAGCTTCGCGCGATCACCGCGGGAACGCCGGCCCCGAGCACTGTCGTGACCGCGACCTCCATCGCCGAGCCGCATCCGAAATTCTTCCCCGCCACCAGGATGTCGCCTGATAGCACCGAGGCTGCAAAGCTGGGATCGACATGCTCGAACAGGAATTGCTTGAGCACGGCGGGATCGAGGCTCTCGCGCTTGCGCGTCGAACTGATGATCGAGTCGGTGTTGACGTCGTCGCCGACAAGCCGCGCGCGTCCTCGCAAGATCGTCATCGCGACACCTTGCCGGGATCAGTGATGACACCGCGCGTCGCGGCGGCCGCGCAAGCGGCCGGAGAGGCGAGATAGATCGACGCCTTGGCGTTGCCCATGCGTCCCCTAAAATTGCGGTTGGCGGTCGAGATCACCGCGACGCCGTCGCCGGGGATCACGCCGCAGGTGCCGCAGCAGGAGCCGCAACCGGGCTCGACCAATGTCGCGCCGAAGCCGATCAGCGCGTCCAGCGTCCCATCGGCCGCCATGGCGTCGCGAACTTCGCGCGAGGCAGGCGTGACCACCAGCTGCACACCGGGTGCAACGCCGCCGCCGGTGCGCAGCACATCAACGGCCTGGTGGAAATCGCGCAACCGTCCACCGGTGCAGGTGCCCAAATAGACCATCTGGATCGGCGTGCCGCTGGCGACGGCGAGTGGCACGACCTGGTCTACCAGATGAGGCAATGCGATCTGCGGTGTGAGTTGATCGAGCGCGATCTCGACAGTCTGGCTGTAGCTTGCATCCGGATCCGCTGCGACGGATTCGAAAGCCTCCTTGGTGCGTCCCTGCAGATAGGCGGCAGTTTCCGCATCAGCCGGGAATATGCCGTTCTTCGCGCCCATCTCGACTGCGAGATTGCTCAGCACAAGCCGGTCCTCGAGTGCGAGTGTCGCGACGCCCGGTCCTGCAAATTCGAGCGCCTGATAGGCAGCGCCATCAGCGCCGAGCCGACCCGCAAGCGCCAATGCAATATCCTTGGCGTAGACGCCGCGCGGCAGCGCTCCCGTCAGGACGACGCGGATGGTTTCGGGCACGCGCAGCCAGATCCGGCCGCACAGCATGATGGCGGCAAGATCGGACGAGCCTATCCCGGTCGCAAAGCAATTCAGCGCGCCGTAGGTGACGGCGTGGCTATCGGCGCCAACCACCAGGCCGCCCGGCAGCGCGCGACCGGTTTCGACGATGAGCTGGTGACCGATTCCCACACCGGCCTCATGCAAGGTGACGCCGTGCTTCTCGGCAAAGTCCCGCATCATGCGATGCAGTCCGATGGTCTGCGCGCTCGTCGGGGGAACGTAGTGGTCGAGTGCAAACACCAGCCGGGATGCATCGCGGAGGCGTTCGCCACCCATCGCCTTGAAATAGTCGAGCGCCATGGGGACGGAGCCGTCGGTACCAAGCGCGCAATCGACCTCGCAGACGACGAGATCGCCCGCGCGAACAGACTGCCCTGACTTTCGAGCGAGGATCTTCTCGGAGATCGTGCGCCCGGCCATCGCTAAACCTCTGACAGCTCGCAGCCGCGATCCGCAACGGCGCGCGCCAATTCGCCCGCAGAAGCACGCCTGCGGGAAAGGATCCTGAAGCCCACGGCCATGCAGAACCTCATTGAAAATGGAACGCCGTTACGTCTAGTGTAACGGGCGGAAAACCGCGGTCAACCGAAATCGGCGCAATAGGAAGGTCCATGCTCAAGACGCAAGGCGTCGCCACCGTGCAGCGGACATTGGCGATCCTCGACAGCTTCATCGGATCCGGCACGCGCAGCCTGGCCGAGATTGCCAAGATCACGGGCCTCGCCAAGCCGACCGTGATGCGCTCGCTGGTGTCGCTGGATGAAGCCGGCTACGTCGTCCGTCTCAGCGACGGCCGCTATGCGCTCGGCGCCAAGACGTTTCAGCTCGGCAGCACCTATCGCGCCAATTTCAATCTCGAACATCATGTGCTGCCGGTGCTGCAGCAGCTCAGCCAGCAAACGCTCGAGAGCAGCGCGTTCCACGTGCGCGAGCGCGATCAGCGGCTATGCCTGTTCCGGGTGGACTCGCCGCAGCTCGTCCGCGATGTCGCGCGGCCCGCAAATCTCGCGCCGCTCGACCTGACATCGACGGGACAGGTGCTGAGCACGGCACGCTGGAGCGACCGAACCGATGATGACGCGTACGTCTTCGTCAG
>JAEWHT010000364.1 GCA_023387695.1 Pseudomonadota bacterium
CCAGTCTTTGAAAATTCGCCCGGGCTTCAGCTGTCGTAGGATGCTCGCTGATGGAGTGGCCTGCCAACGCCTCGACGCTGCCGACTAGGCTTTCGAAGGTTGCTCGTGGCACAGCAAGCCGGATCTCCTCGTATGGGGTCTGGGTGCCTGTCACTAAAGGCCGGCTCCTTGTTAGGAAGCTCAGATCACCAGCAACAAGGCGGCCTCCACGATCGAGCTGCGTCTGGTAGCCGAGTCCAGCCAAGCCCAGCCGGATGACCACCATATCCTGCGCGTTTCGGTCGATGTGGCGCGACCTGATCTCTAACGAAACCGGACTGCTGACCGTATGCAAAAGTATACAATCGCCAATTGTTACGGTGAGGCGCTTGGCGGAGAACGGCTCCCGAGGCCTTATTGGTTCAACATCACCAAATCCAGCCAACGCACTGTAGCGCCAGAACTCGAAGGCACGCTTCTTATCGATGTGGGCGGTTGTCTCGATTAGAGTTGGCACAACCAATAAATTCGACACGCAGAACTCTTTGCCGAGATTTGACGGTTCCTAGATAGGCTCATGCGCCCAATTGCTCGGATCTCCGTCGGTTCCGAGTCCAATCGAGACATCGGATTAAAACAGCGTGTTTTTTTCTGCTCGGGAGTGAAGTTGCGCGCCAAGGTGTAGCGGCTGCTGGAGCCCGGCTGTCGAACGGCCACTGCACTCAAATATGACTGACGACAGCCAGGGGTTCGCAAGCCGTAGGCCAAACGGCGACGTCTGCTTCGATGCGTGAGCCGCTCAAGAGCGGACTGGCCGAAATCTACCCCGAGCGGTAATTCCGCTTGCGACCCAACCCAGCCATCAGGCAGGCTTACCGCCGTTCCCGTAAGCAGACGCGCGGGTACAACCGCCTTCAGGCTAACTAGATGCTCGACCTGGGGGCACGGTCCGCTGTGCCCCGTCTTTGCCTGCCTCGTTCATGCAATTTCCTCCCCCAAATCTAATCTCACGGATCGGATCTATGAGTTTAGCTATTAATCGAATTTTACTCTTGTTCGAACTGATAATAGATCTCGAAAAATGACTTTTGACGAAAACTCCACCGTCCATCACTTGTAAATGTCTTCGGCAACGCAGGGCGCCCTGAGGGATTTCTTAATAATCGCGCTTTACGGAAGCGGACAAACAATCTTTTTGGAGCTCTTAATGCGTCCCCCGCCCATTCTCAACGCGGAGGACGCCCGCCTCGCAGCGCTCGCTGAATATGATCTCGTCGACGCTGCGCCGGCGCCTGCCTTCACCCGGATCGTGAACTTGGCTACGCGCCTATTCGACGTCCCGACCGCCTTTGTCTCGTTAGTGCAACGCGATCGACAAGTATTCCACGCGAAAGTAGGCCTTGATCTGTGTGAGACAAGCCGAGAAGTCGCGTTCTGCTCCCATACAATTGCGCAGCGCGACATCGTCACCATCCTGGACGCGACTCTCGACCCGCGCTTCAACCGAAATCCGCTGGTTACGGGACCGCCATACATTCGTTTCTACGCAGGGGCCCCGCTTCACGCTCAGTCAGATCACGCCGTCGGTACGCTCTGTCTCGTCGATACGCGGCCACGCAACAGCTTCTCCGACGCCGACCGAGCGATCCTTCGAAATTTGGCTGACTTGGTCCTCGACCTGATGGAACTACGTCGGGTGGAGGTTGCCGAACAGGCGAGCCGAGCGCGCTTCGTTCAGATCGCCTCAACCTCGCCCGACGGTATCGTCTGCGCGGACGCCGCAGGCCATATCACGTTCTGGAACGATGCTGCGGAAAGGCTGTTCGGCCACAGCGCCACCGAAGCGATCGGGCAATCGATCGATCTGGTCGTGCCCGAGCGCATGCGCAGGGGGCATGACGGCGGGTTGCATCGGATCGCGGCCGGCGGTGAACCACGCCTCCTTGGCAAGACCGTCGAGTTGCCCGCCCGGCACAGAGATGGGACGGAATTCCCGATCGAGCTGTCGCTGTCGCGCTGGGAGGACCAAGGAAAACCTGCGTTCGGTGCGAGGATCCGTGACATCCGCGAGCGACGCGCTAACGAGGAGCGCCTCTTCCGCCTCGCCCATCTGGATCCCCTTACCGAGTTGCCGAACCGCGCCGTTTTGCGCGAGCGGCTGAACGAGATCGTCGCGGCCGCCCGGGCCGTCTCCGTGCTGATGTTCGACCTCGACGGCTTCAAGGAGATCAACGACAGTCACGGGCACGCAGCAGGCGACGCCGCTCTCAAGGAGATGGCTGCGCGACTGCTGACCTGCGTGCGCTCCATCGATACGGTCTCGCGGCTGGGTGGCGACGAGTTCGTAGTCATCATGCCCGATGTCGGTGATCCCCTGTGCGCGGCCACGCTCGCCGAAGCGATCATATCCGCGGTCGCGAAGCCGTTCGATAAAGAGGGGCAGACGCTCCGGCTCAGCACAAGTGTCGGCATCGCGTTGGCGCCGGCGCATGGTGAAAATGCCGACAACCTCCTCTCCTGTGCAGATCTAGCCCTATACCAGGCCAAGAGCGAGGGACGGCATTGCTACCGGATTTTCACCCCATTGCTCAGAGAACAAGCTCAGCGCGCCCACATCCTCCAAGACGAACTCAGCCGAGCATTCGAGAATGAGGAATTCGTGTTGTTCTACCAGCCGCAGGTGCGCATGCGGGATGGCGCACTGACCGGCGCCGAAGCTCTGATCCGCTGGCAACATCCCGAGCGGGGCCTCCTCGCACCCGCAGCGTTTCTCGATGTATTGGACAAGAGTCGTTACGCCGCTGCGGTCGGCGATTGGGTGCTGCGCACCGCCTGCCGACAGGCCTTCGTATGGCGAGCAGCCGGCGCCCCGCGCTTCCAGATCGGGGTGAACCTGTGCGGCGCCCAGGTGCAGCGCGGAGACCTCGCCGAGACCGTGCAGACCGTCTTGTCCGAGAGTGGTCTGCCGGCAGATGGCCTCGAATTGGAGATCACGGAGAATATCGTATTGCGCCACGATACCCAGTTGGTC
>JAEWHT010000016.1 GCA_023387695.1 Pseudomonadota bacterium
CGACGTTGGCGATTGCTGCAGGAAAGTGGCGGATTACGCCTTCGCTAATCCGCCCTACGCTTCAGTCCTACTCAGGCTGGCCGATGCTCACCTTCAGCGTGCCGACGCCATCGACGCCGCATTCGAGCTTGTCGCCGGGCTGGAGCTGCGACACGCCGGCCGGCGTGCCCGTCATGATGATGTCGCCGGCGGCGAGCTTCACTTGCTGCGAGAGCTGCCAGATGGTCTCCGGCACGTTCCAGATCATCTGCTCGAGGTCGCCCGTCTGGGCTTCCTTGCCGTTGACCGTGAGCCAGATCTTGCCCTTGGAGGGATGGCCGATCTTCGAGGCCGGCTGAACCGCGGAAGCGGGCGCCGAGCCGTCGAACGACTTGCCGATCTCCCACGGGCGCTCCTTCTTGCGCGACGCGATCTGGAGGTCGCGGCGGGTGAGGTCGATGCCGACGGCGTAGCCATAGACATGGTCTAGCGCTTTCTCGACGGGGATGTTGAGACCGCCGCTCTTGAGCGCGACGATCAGTTCGACCTCGTGATGCAGATCCTTGGTCAGCGGCGGATAGGGAATGGTGGCGCCATCGGGCACCAGCATGTCGGCATGCTTGGCGAAGAAGAACGGCGGCGCGCGCTCGTCATTGCCCATCTCGCGGATGTGCTCGAGATAGTTGCGGCCGACGCACCAGATGCGGCGCACCGGAAAGCGGCCGGCCTCGCCGACGACGGGGAGCGAAGCCTGGGGCGGAAGCGGGATGACGTAGGAGGCGGCGTTCATGGAGCGATCTCGCTGCTCTTGGGTTGAGGAGGGAACTCTATGCGGTTGCGCTGATCGGCGCCAGAGCGCCGGTGTCGTAATGCTGGAGGCGGAAGAATGACGCGTAGCGGCCGCCGCGACGAAGCAGCTCCTCGTGCCGGCCCTGCTCGACGATCTCGCCGCCTTCAACGACCAGGATCGCGTCGGCGTGCATGATGGTGTGCAGGCGATGCGCGATCACGATGGTGGTGCGGTTCTGGCAGAGATGCTCGATCGCCTCCTGCACCTGCCGCTCGGACTCCGAGTCGAGCGCGGCGGTGGCTTCGTCCAGCAAAATGATCGGCGCGTTCTTGATCAGTGCGCGCGCTACTGCGATGCGCTGGCGCTGGCCGCCCGAGAGTTGCGTGCCGTGCTCGCCGACCGGCGTGTCGTAGCCGAGCGGGAAGCCCATGATGAAGTCATGCGCGCATGCCGCTTTCGCAGCCTCGATGATCTCGCTCTCGCTCGCGCCCGGTTTGCCGAAGGCGATGTTGCTGCGGATGGTGTCGCGGAACAGATAGACGTCCTGGCCGACATAGGCCGTCTGTGCGCGCAACGATTTGCGCGAGACCGCGCCGATCGACTGGCCGTCGATGACGATGTCACCCTGCGTCACCTCGTAGAAGCGCAACAGCAGCGCCAGCACGGTCGACTTGCCGCCGCCGGACGGTCCTACCAGCGCGGTGACCTTGCCGGGCTCGGCGACAAAACTCATGCGGTTGAGCACGGTCTCGTTGGCGCGATAGCAGAAGCTGACATCTCGCAGCTCGATCCGCGCGTCGGACAGTTTCAGCGCCGGCTTGTCGTCGTCGGAATGCTCGCTGGCAGGGCTGTCGACGACTTCGAGCAGCATGCGGGCGCCGACCAGCTGGCTGTTGAGGTCGATGTTGAGCCGCGCCAGCCGCTTCGCCGGCTCGGTCGCCATCAGGAACGCCGTCATGAAGGAGAAGAACGCGCCCGGCGTGGCGTTGAGCGCGACCACGCTATAGCCACCGTAAAGCAAACAGCCCGCAACAGCGAAGCCGCCGAGCATTTCCATCAGCGGATTGGAGCGGTTGGCGACGCGGGCCATCTTGTTCGCGTTGCGCTCGACGATCGAGATGTTCTCGTCGATCCGGGCCTGCATCGTGTCTTCGAGCGTGAACGCCTTCACCGTGCGGATGCCCTGCAGCGATTCCTGCATCGTCTCGAGGATGTCGGCGGTACCGGTGAACTGGTTGTAAGCGAGACCCTTGATGCGCTTGACCAGCTTGCGCAGCACCAGCATCGCAGGTGGCACTGCGACGAGGCCGATCAGCGACATCAGCGGATCCTGCCACACCATCACGCCGATCATGGCGAGCAGCATCATGAGGTCGCGCCCGACGGCGTTGACGAGCATGTTGAGGACGTCGGTGATCGACTTGGCGCCGGCGGTCAGCCGAGCCAGAAATTCGGACGAATGCCGCTCGGAGAAAAAGCCGACGCTCTCGCGCATCAGCTTGGCAAACAGCTGGCGCTGGTTAGTGGCGAGGATGGCGTTCGATATTTTGGTCAGGATCACCATGTGGCCGTAGGTCGCCACGCCCTTGATGAAGAGCAGGATCACCGTGATGCCCGAGAACATCGCGATGCCCGGAATGTTCTTGTCGACATAGGCCTGGTTGATGACCTGGCCGAGCACGTAGGTCGCGCCTGCGGTCGAGCCTGCGGCCGCTGCCATCAGCGCGAAAGCGACGAGGTAGCGCCGCCAGTAGACGAGGCCCTGTTCCAGGACCAGGCGGCGAATCAGGATTGCTGCCGCATAGGGATCGTCGGTGATTTTCTTTGGAAACTGGGCCATCCGTAGTCCATTGACGGGACGGGGAAAGCCTGCCCGCGCGTCAGGGATCGAATGGCCTCTGTGCCCGCTAAAGCCAAGGTTTTCAAGCCCAATTAAGGGCTTGCACAGGAAGCGTTTTTAGGCCGAGGCGGCGTGGCGCAGTTCGCCATGGCGCTCGTGGAACAACTTGTCCTCCCAGGCCAGCGCGTGGGCCGCGATGGTCTCGAGGTCCTCGTATTGGGGCTTCCAGTCGAGCAGGCCGCGGATACGGCTGGTGTCGGCGACCATGGTCATGATGTCGCCGGGCCGGCGCGGGGCGTATTGGACGGCGAAGCTGCGGCCGGAGACGCGGCGCACGGCGTCGATGGTTTCCAGCACCGAATAGCCACGGCCATAGCCGCAATTCAGCGTCGTCGAGGCGCCGCCATTGCGCAGGTAAGCCAGTGCCGAGCGATGCGCCTGCGAGAGGTCCGTGACGTGGATGAAGTCGCGGATGCAGCTGCCGTCCTGGGTCGGGTAATCGGTGCCGAACACGTCGATCTTGGCGCGCTGGCCGGTCGCAGCTTCCACCGCGATCTTGAGCAGATGCGTGGCACCGACGGTGGCTAGCCCAATGCGGGCCCGCGGATCGGCGCCGGCGACGTTGAAATAGCGGAGCGTCACATACTGCATGCCGTAGGCGGCGGCGACGTCGTGCAGCATGATCTCGGTCATCAGCTTCGACGAGCCGTAGGGCGAGAGCGGCCGCGTCGGCGCGTGCTCGGGCACCGGTACCTGGTCCGGGTTGCCGTAGACGGCGGCGGTCGAGGAGAAGATGAAGCGGTTGATGCCGCGCTTGACCGCGACGTTGAGCAGGTTGCGCGCGGTCGTGAAATTGTTGCGGTAGTAGCCGAGCGGATCGCGCATCGAATCCGGCACGACGACGGAGCCGGCGAAATGGATGATGCTCTCGATGTTGTGCTGGGCGATCACGCCTTCGAGCAGGTTCTCATCGCCGGCATCGCCGATGAACAGCGGCACGCCTTCGGGCAGATAGGCGGAGAAGCCCGTGGAGAGATCGTCGATCACGACGACATCCTCGCCGGCTTCCGCCAGCGCCAGAACCGTGTGACTTCCGATATAGCCGGCGCCGCCGGTGACTAGCACAGTCATGATCTCACCCGTCTACGATCAACGCGCCAAGTTAACGTTTGCGCGGTGAAGAGGGGGTTTCGGCGCGGCTGAACTGGTCACTATGCTTAATGTTGCGTATAGGGAGCGCACCAGACGGAGCATGACGTGGTGAATTCCCCGGACGATCTGCAAGTGATCGTGCCAAATCTGCACAGGCGCTATTCCGGGGTCACCGCGACCAATCGGATGGTGGCGCCGCGGCTGGCCAAACTCTATCGCGCAGGCTGGTTCGGCTCCGACGCGCCGGAGGGGATCGCGCGGCTGGCTACGGGCAATCTCCTGAAATTATGGCGCCGGAAAGTGCCGCTGATCTGGCACGCACGGCGCAACGACGAAATGATCGTGGGCGTGTTGCTGCGCGCGCTCGGATGGCCGTTCAAGCTCGTGTTTACATCGGCTGCACAGCGGCATCACAGCTGGATCACGCGCTGGCTGATCTGGCGGATGGACGCGATCATCGCGACATCAGACATCTCGGCCTCGTTCCTGAAAGTGAAGGCGACCGTGATCCCGCACGGCGTCGACACCGATGTCTATTCGCCGCCGGCCGATCGCGCTGCCGCCTTCGCGGAAAGCGGCTTGCCCGGTCGTTATGCGATCGGCTGCTTCGGCCGCGTGCGTGCGCAGAAGGGCACGGATGTGTTCGTCGATGCGATGTGCCGGCTGCTGCCGCGCTATCCCGATTTCACGGCGGTGATCGTCGGTCAGGTGACGGCTGAGCAGACTGTCTTCGCAAATGATCTCAAGAAGAGGATCGAGGCTGCCGGCCTGCAAGCGCGCATCGTCATCACTGGCGAATTGCCGATCGAAGACGTGCAGCGCTGGTATCAGCGGCTGACGATCTATGCTTTCACCTCGCGCAACGAAGGCTTTGGCCTGACGCTGATCGAGGCGATGGCCGCCGGAAGCGCACTCGTCGCCGCGCGCGCTGGAGCTGCCGCACTCGTAGTCGAGGATGGCGTCACCGGCGTGCTGATCCCGACCGGTGATGCGGATGCACTGGCGGCGGCGCTCGAGCCGCTGATGCGCGACGTCGCCGCAGCGACGGCGATGGGCGAGCGAGGACGAGCGCGGGTGCTGGAAAAGTTCAGCCTCGATGCCGAAGCTGCGCGGATCGGCGAGGTCTATCGGCCGCTGCTCTGAGCAGGCGCAGCCCAAATCGTGAAAACAACCCCATGCACAGTAGCGGGTCGAATCTTCTGATTAGTCGAAAAAATAGTTGACCCGTCGGGCAAAACACCGCTAGGCTGTCATCGTTCAAAAATCTTCAAGTCACACTCCTCGTTCCGCCAGCAGTGTCGAGGAGAGCAGGCCGATCAGCGCGATCAAGGCTGCCACGCTCACGCCGTTCAAGGCGACCAGCCTCGAATAGTCCGACGTCATCATGACCGGTTGGCCGAGATGGGCGTCGACGAAGAGATAGACGATGAAGGGCAATGCGGCGACGATCGCGGTCTTCAGCCGCTCGTCCGGCCGGAACAGGATGGTGCCTAGCAGCGCACAGGGAAGCAGGAATAGCTCGACGCCCGATGAGGTGCCGAACAGCTTGACGCAAAAGACGGTGTTGCCGACACCGGCCAGCGGCAGCAGCATGCGCCCCGCCAGTGAATGTCTCTTCGCGACAGCCGGCACGGCAAGAAAGAAGGGCGTCGATAGCAGGCTGAGCCAGGCCGGCCAGGCGGCCGTCCCCACGATCCAATGCAGATAGAGCGGATAGAACGGCTGGTTGGAGGCAACGACGAGCGCGATCTTGCCGGCCAACGAGGCACGGGGCTCCGGGTGAGCTGCGTAGTCGCCGATCCAGGCTGCAATGGTCTTGATCATCTGCCTTCGGCGCGCCGGTTGATTGATCGTCCCGTACGAAAGCGTCACCACCTGATTAGAACGATGACAAACCCGGTTCGGATCACAATCCGCCCGGCGACGGCAGGTGGCGTGCGCCGAGTGTCATGATCCAAAAGCCCTGCGGCGTCGTTCCAAGGGGGGACAAAATTTAATCAGGGCGGGCGCCATGGCGACCGCGAGCGGGTCCATGCCGAAGATGCGCCGCAAAGCGGACCTTCCAACCAAGATTTGCATCGTTTGCAAGCGGCCGTTCGCTTGGCGGCGAAAATGGGCGCGGGACTGGCCCAGCGTGAAGTTCTGTTCAGAACGGTGTCGCGGCGACGGGCGAAGAGATGTCCGCCATGAAGACTGAACCGTGCTGCGGTTAAGGCAGTCACGGCCCACAGTGATCCAAGCGGGGCCGCCGCTCGTTTTGTTGGGTCGCACGCAAGCGGCGTCAACGAATGGCAGAATAAGTGGCTTCAGATACCGATATCGATTTTGACCCGCAACAGCGGCCGAGCCGCGAAGAAGCCGAGGCCGCATTCCGGACCATCATCCGCTGGGCGGGCGACGATCCGGATCGGCCGGGGCTCCGCGAAACTCCGGCCCGGGCCGCGCGTGCGTTCGAAGAGTACTTCGCCGGCTACAGGCAGGACCCGATCAAAATCCTCGCCAAGACTTTCGATGAGACCGGCGGCTATGAAGAGATGGTCATCCTGCGCGGTATTCCGTTCGAAAGCCATTGCGAGCATCATATCGCGCCCATCATCGGCCGCGCTTGGGTTGCTTACGTCCCGAACGGTCGCGTCGTCGGCATCTCCAAGCTTGCCCGTGTCGTCCAGGTCTATGCAAAGCGCTTTCAGATCCAGGAACGCATGACGTCGGAAATCGCGGCGGCGGTCCAGCAAGCGTTGAGGCCGCAAGGCGTGGGCGTCATCCTCAAGGCCAATCATCACTGCATGTCGAGCCGAGGAGTCCAGAAGCCCGGCACCGATATGGTGACGAGCTGCATGCTCGGCTGCTTTCGCGACAATCCGATCTCGCGTCAGGAGTTCATCGGCATGGTCGAGGATTGAGCGCGGCACTGCGCCGCAGGATTTTCAAACAGGCAGGTGATCC
This sequence comes from Pseudomonadota bacterium, assembly GCA_023387695.1. Lineage (GTDB taxonomy): Bacteria > Pseudomonadota > Alphaproteobacteria > Rhizobiales > Xanthobacteraceae > Bradyrhizobium. The sequence continues at coordinate 6,708 of JAEWHT010000016.1, forward strand.
AGCCGAAGCCACGCTCCGTTCCGGCAAAGTTGATCGCATCTGTCAGCGGTTGAAACACACTTACAGAAACTCGGAGTAAAATGATGACGCCCACAATTCGTTCGTTCGTGGCCGGCGCCGCCCTGGTCACTGGCCTGCTTGGCTCCTCGATGGCACGAGCCGCCGACATCGTTGACACCGCAGTCTCCGCAGGGTCGTTCACGACACTCGTCGCCGCCGTCAAAGCCTCGGGCCTCGTCAACACCTTGAAGGGCAAGGGCCCGTACACTGTGTTCGCGCCGAATGATGCGGCTTTCGCCAAGCTCCCGCCGGGAACCGTCGAGGCGCTGCTCAAGAACAAGGCCAAGCTGCGTGCGATCCTCACCTATCACGTCATTCCGGGCCGCGTAAAAGCGGCTGATGTGGCGGGCAAGTCGCTCCAGGTTAAGACCGTCGAAGGCCAGCCGGTGAATGTGGACGGCAGCTTCGGCGTGAAGGTCAACGATGCACATGTCATCCAGCCGGACATCGAGGCGTCAAACGGCGTGATTCACGTCATCGACACCGTGCTTCTGCCTCCGGCGCGCGGCAAGACTCATCACTAAAATCACTAAAGCTCGTCCGGAAACCATCCTGCCTGACGCAGGGTGGTTCCCGGCCCGCGCACGCTCGACCATCGCCACCGGTTTCGCCGGGCATGCCGTCTACGCTTGCCTGAGCTGCGCGAGCACCTCGCTCACGAACGCATCTAAGTCGCCGCCATCGAACAGAAACCCCGGCAGTCCGAGCGCCTGGCCGGCCTCGAGGTCCCGCGCCTGATCTCCGATCACGAAGCTGCCGTCGAGTTGCACGGGCCAGTGCTGGATGAGATCGCGCAACATGCCGGGCGCGGGCTTGCGCCAGTCGTGCTCCCTGGCGTAGCCGGCGACCGTCCCTTGCGGATGATACGGACAGAAGCGGATGTCGTCGATCGCAGCGCCTTCGCGGGCGAGCTCGTCGCGCATCCAGCCGTGTAGCGCATTCACATCGGCTTCGCTGTAGAGGCCACGTGCGACGCCGGACTGGTTGGTGAAGACGAACACCCAGTAGCCGGCCTCGTTGAGGCGGCGAATGGCCTTGCCGACGTTGGGCATCCAGCGGATGCGATCGCGCGTGCCGACATAGCCGTCGTCTTGATTGATGACGCCGTCACGATCGAAGAATGCGGCAGGCTTCGCCACGCGTTTGTCAGACATCGATGTGGCCCTGCGTTCTGGCGAGCACATCGCGTGCGATCTCGACCACCTCTGACGCTGCGATGTCGCGCATGCAGCGGTGGTCGTTCATCTTGCAGATCGTGCTCTGGCACGGCTGGCAGGCGAGCACGCTCTTGTTCTGGACCACGGTCGCGGCGAGGCCGTTGAGGGGAGCCCAGAGATAGGGGCTGGTCGGACCGAAGATGCCCATGGTGGGCGTGTTCAGCGCGGCTGCGATATGCATCAGGCCGGAATCGTTGGAGATCGCGACGCCGGCCGCCGCCATGGCGAGGACGCCGTTACGTAAGTCGTTGCCGGTGAGATCGCGTACCCCCGGGCCGCCAGCGGTCCCCGGGCCACCCGCGGCGACGATCTCCTGGGCGAGGCCTTTCTCGGCGGGGCCGCCGACCACCCAGACCTCGAGCCCGCGTTCGACCAGCAGGCGCGCGGCCTCGGGATAGTAGGTCCAGCGCTTGGACACCCCGACCGAGCCGGGGGCGAGCGCGACAGCGGCGCCGACGCTGAGGCCGTTGGACTGGCGCCAGCGGGCGATCTCGTCGGACGGAACCCGCAATTGCGGGACCGGCCATTCCGGAGGCAGCGGGGCGCCGTCGGGCTGGGCGAGGGCGGCGTTCTTGTCGATGAAGCGGGGTAATTTCTTCTCGCCCCAGCGCCAGCGGTTGAGGAGCCCGAACCGGAACTCACCGACGAAGCCGACGCGCTCGGGGATGCCGGCCAGCGCGGGCGCAATGGCGGCCTTCCAGGTCCGCGGCAGCACCAGGGCGGTGCCGTAGTTTCGCTCGCGCAGGGCCTTCGCCAGGCCGAGCTGGCGGCCGACGGCAAGGCTCCCCCGAGGAAGATCCCAGACGATCCCAGCGCGGACGCCGGGCATGTAATCGACCAGCGGGGCGCATTGGGACGTGGTCAGGAGATCGACCGGCCGATTGGGCCAGCGTTCCTTGAGCACCCGAACAACGGTGTGATTCCGGACGAAATCCCCGATCCACATATAGGGGACGATCAGGATCGGGCGTGTGTCCCTCCGATCCTCACTCCCGTTAAATTGCGAATCTTGGTTCATTCGTTAATAGTTGCCGCAGACGCTCTGATTGAGGCGGTTCGGTAGCCGCTCCGCGCCAAGAGGTAAAGCCGGCAGAGGGCGAGTCCCAAAATGCTTACACTTTGGCAGGCGATGCGCTACGGCAGGTATCGGGCCGCAAAAATCGGGCAGGGTAGTTGGAATGTTGCTGGTGACCGGCGGGGCCGGTTTTATCGGATCGAATGTCGTGGCTGCGCTGAACGAGGCCGGCCGCACCGACGTCGTGGTCTGCGACCTGCTCGGCAGCGATGGCAAATGGCGCAACCTCGCCAAGCGCCAGCTTGTGGATATCGTGCCACCGGCCGAGCTGCCGGACTGGCTGAGGGGCCGCAAGCTGGACGCCGTGATCCATCTCGGGGCGATTTCCGCCACCACCGCGACCGACGGCGATCTCGTTATCGAAACCAATTTCCGCTTCTCGATGCGCCTGCTCGACTGGTGCACGGCCAATGCCGTGCCGCTGATCTATGCGTCGTCGGCTGCGACCTATGGCGACGGTGCGGAAGGTTTTGACGACGACGCTTCCCTTGCGGCGCTGAAAAAACTGCGGCCGATGAATCTCTACGGCTGGAGCAAGCAGCTGTTCGACCTCGCAGTCGCCGAGCGCGTTGCTCGGGGCGAGAAGCTGCCGCCGCAATGGGCCGGGCTGAAATTCTTCAACGTGTTCGGTCCGAACGAATACCACAAGGGCACGATGATGAGCGTGCTGGCGCGCCGCTTCGATGACGTCAAGGCGGGCCGCGTCGTGCAGCTGTTCAAGTCGCACCGCGACGGCATTACCGACGGCGACCAGCGCCGCGACTTCATCTATGTCGACGACGTCGTCCGCGTCATTCTGTGGCTGCTGGCGACGCCTGCGGTGTCGGGGCTGTTCAACGTCGGCACCGGCAAGGCACGCAGCTTCAGGGATCTGATGCTGGCGGCCTATGCAGCGCTCGGCGCAAGGCCGAACATCGAATATGTCGACATGCCCGAGCAGATCCGCGACAGCTACCAGTACTTCACCCAGAGCGAGGTCGATCGGCTCTGCCGCGCCGGCTATAACGGGGGCTTCACTGCACTCGAAGATGCGGTGAAGGCCTATGTCGGGGACTATCTCGACCGGCCCGACCGTTTTCGCTGAGGCCCATCACCATGCCGACGCCCATCCTCGATTTCGATGCCCTCGCGCAAGACATCGCCCGCCGTACGGTGCTCTGCATCGGCGACATCATGCTGGACGAGTTCGTCTATGGCGAGGTGTCGCGAATTTCGCCGGAAGCGCCGACGCCTGTGATCGCCGCCCAGCGCAGCGAGATCCATATCGGCGGTGCCGGCAACGTCGCGCGCAATATTGCCGCCCTCGGCGGGCGCTGCATCTTCGTCGGCCTTGTCGGTGAGGACGATGCCGGCAGGCGGCTCGCTTCGGCGCTGGCCGAACATGCCGGAATCGAAAGTGCGCTGGTGTGCGACCCGTCGCGGCCGACGACGCGAAAAGTCCGCTTCGTCTCCGAGCATTTTTCCACGCACATGCTGCGCGCGGATTGGGAGCAGGCACTGCCTGCCTCCGATGAGGTCGAAGCGAGGCTGATCGAAGCGATCGTGCCGCAGATCGCGCGTGCCGACATCGTGCTGCTGTCCGACTATGCCAAGGGTGTGCTGACCGCGCGCGTGATCCGCCACACCATCGATGCCGCGCGAAAACTCGGCAAGCGTGTGATCGTCGATCCCAAGAGCATGAACTGGGCGATCTATCGCGGCGCCACGCTGCTCACGCCCAACCGCAAGGAATTCGCGGAAGCCACCCGCAGCCGTGCCGACACGCCGCAGAGCATCGTCGATGCAAGCGAGGACGTGATGCGTCTTGCTGATTGCGAAGCGATCCTGGTCACGCAAGGCGAGCATGGCATGACTTTGGTGCCGCGGAGCGGCGAGGCCGTCCATGTTCCGGCTGTCCCGGTTAAGGTGCGCGATGTCTCCGGCGCAGGTGACACGGTGGCTGCCGCGCTCGCAGTGTCGCTCGCGGCGGGTGCGGATTGGGACACGGCACTCCGGATGGCGAGTGCAGCCGCCGCGGTCGCCGTCGGCAAGCAGGGCACTGCCAGCGTGAGCGCGGCCGAGCTGCGGCGAAAGATCCTGCCGCATGCCACTCTCGCGGCCGAAGAGAAGGTGGTGAACGCGCCTGGCGCGCTCGAGGCCCAGCTCGCCGAATGGAAGAAGGAAGGGCTGCGGGTCGGTTTCACCAATGGCTGCTTCGATATCCTGCACCCCGGCCACGTCAAGGTGCTGACCGCGGCGCGCGCCGCCTGCGACCGACTGATCGTTGGGCTCAACAGCGACGCCTCGGTGCGGCGGCTGAAGGGTGCCGATCGCCCTGTCCAGGACGAGCGGGCACGGGCGGAGGTGCTGGCCGCGCTCGAGGCCGTAGACCTCGTCGTCGTCTTCGAGGAGGATACACCGATCGATCTGATCACCCGGATCACGCCGAGCGTGCTGGTCAAGGGTGGCGACTATACGCGCGAGCAGGTGGTCGGCCATGAGGTCGTCGAAGCTGCGGGCGGGGTGGTCGTGCTGGTCGACATACTCCAGGGGTTCAGCACGACGGCGCTGGTCCATCGCGCGCGCGGAGCGGCGAAGTGACGGCAGTTGCGGGAGAGACGACCGCCCAGATGCTGCGGCGGCGTTTCCGCAGCCCGGCGGCCTGGGGCGAGACGGTCGATCTGTTCGCGATTTTGACGGTTGCATCGCTGCCATGGTCGACCTCGCTCACGGCGATCTTCAACGCCGCGTTCCTGGTCTGCATGGTGCCGTTTCTCGACGTCCGCGCCTTCCTGCAATCGCTGAAGCGGCCGATCTCTGCGGCGCCGATCGCGCTGTTCCTGCTTGCGCTGGTGGGGACACTATGGTCGGACGCGACCTGGGGCGCGCGCCTCTACGCCGTCAGTCCCACCGTCAAGCTGCTCGTGCTGCCTGTGCTGCTCTATCATTTCGAGCGCTCCCCCCGCGGAAACTGGATCTTCATCGCTTTCCTGGTGTCCTGCGCGCTGCTCTCGGTGATGTCGTGGCTGGTTGCTTTTCATCCCGAGCTGGCGCTGAGGCCTTACGATCCCCTCGAGCGCGGTATCTTCGTCAAGAACTACATCGACCAGAGCCAGGAGTTTACGCTCTGTGCGGTCGCGCTCGCTTATCCGACCGCGCTGCTGCTGCGCGAGAAGCGGTATTGGCTTGCTGGATTGCTGGTGGCGCTGGCGCTGAGCTTTTTCGTCAACATGGCTTTCGTGGTGGTGTCGCGCACGGCGCTCGTCACCGTTCCGATCATGTTCGGCGTGTTCGCGCTGCTGCATTTGAAACGGCGCAGTATCGCGATGATCTCCGTCGTCCTGATCGCAGGCGCTGCGATCGCATGGCAGGCCTCGCCGCAATTGCGAAAGACGGCCGACACCTTTGTCAGCGACTATCAACTCTACACCCAGAAGAACATTCCGACCTCGATGGGCGAACGTCTCGAGTACTGGCGGCACTCCATTCAATTCTTCAAGCAGGCGCCGCTTGCGGGGTATGGGACCGGCTCCTCGCAGGGACTGTTCGAACGGGCCGCCAAAGAGCCCTCATGGACGCCGGGCGTGAGGGTGTTTCCAAATCCGCATAACCAGACGCTGCATGTCGCCATCCAGTGGGGCATCATCGGTATCGTCATCCTCTACGCCATCTGGATATCGCATCTCCTGCTGTTTCGCGGCGATGGGTTTGCCAATTGGGTGGGACTTCTGGTCGTCGTGCAGAACGTCTTCACGTCGCTGTTCAACTCCCATCTGTTCGACTTCCACGAGGGTTGGATGTACGTCATCGGTGTCGGCGTCGCCGGCGGCATGGTGGTCCGGGCACAACAGGCCAAGGCGAGGGTGGGCGGAGTTGGTTCCTGAACGGCCGCGCGGCTGGCAACTCCTGTCGAGATGGGCTATCAGCGCGGTCAGGTTGCACCTAACGGGATATTCATCGGTCGGCGGATGACGCGTCTTTCGCATCTTACCTTGCGCAATTTTCTGATCGCGCTCCACGACCTGCTGGCGACGACAGCGGCGCTGTTCGCGGCTTTCTATCTGCGCTTCGAGGGCCGCGAGGCCTTCTATGACAGCCTGCCGTTGCTGTTCCAGATTTTGCCCTATTTCCTCACCTTCAGCGTGGTCGTCTTCTTCGTCTTCAACCTGACCACGGCGAAGTGGCGCTTCATCTCGCTGCCGGACGCGCTGAACATCATCCGCGTTGCAACCGTCCTGACGGTCGCGCTGCTGGCGCTCGACTACATCTTCGTTGCCCCCAACATTCGCGGCACCTTCTTCCTCGGCAAGGTGACGATCGTCCTCTACTGGTTTCTGGAGATCTTCGCGCTCAGTGCCCTGCGCATGGCCTACCGATATTTCCGCTACACGCGGGTGCGGCGCCATGCCCTTTCCGACGATGCCGCGCCGACACTGCTGATCGGTCGGGCGGCGGATGCAGAGGTGCTGTTGCGAGGGATCGAGAGTGGGTCGATCAAACGGATCTGGCCGGTCGGCGTCTTGTCGCCATCGGGCTCCGACCGAGGGCATCTGATCCGCAACGTGCCGGTGCTGGGCGGGCTCCACGATATCGAGGACGTCGTCGCCGATTACGCCAAGCGCAACAAGCCGATCGCGCGCATCGTCATGACGCCGTCGGCCTTCGAGCCGGAATCTCATCCGGAATCGATTCTGATGCGCGCGCGCAAGCTGGGCGTGATCGTCAACCGCTTGCCCTCGCTCGATAGCGGCGACGCGCCGCGGCTGACCGCGGTCGCGGTCGAGGACCTCTTGTTGCGGCCGAGCGAAAAGATCGACTATGCGCGCCTCGAAGCCCTGATCAGAGGCAAGGCGGTGATCGTTACGGGTGGCGGCGGTTCGATCGGCTCGGAGATCTGCGAGCGGATTGTCGCGTTCGGCGCCGCGCGCCTGCTGATCCTGGAAAATTCCGAGCCGGCGCTCTACGCGATCACGGAGAAGCTCGCCGCGCAGGACACGGCCGAGATCGACGGACGCATCGCCGACATTCGCGACCGCGAGCGCGTGATGCGGCTGATGGCTGAGTTCAAGCCCGACATCGTGTTCCATGCGGCCGCCCTCAAGCACGTACCGATCCTCGAGCGCGACTGGAGCGAGGGCGTCAAGACCAACATCTTCGGTTCGATCAACGTCGCCGATGCCGCGCTCGCCGCCGGCGCCGAAGCCATGGTGATGATCTCGACCGACAAGGCGATCGAGCCGGTGTCGATGCTGGGGCTGACCAAGCGCTTCGCCGAGATGTACTGCCAGGCACTCGATCATGATCTTGCCACGGGCAGCGTTGGCTCCAAGGGCAAGCCGCCGATGCGGCTGATCTCGGTCCGGTTCGGCAATGTGCTGGCCTCGAACGGTTCGGTGGTGCCGAAGTTCAAGGCCCAGATCGAGGCGGGCGGTCCGGTGACGGTGACGCATCCCGACATGGTCCGTTATTTCATGACCATCCGCGAGGCCTGCGACCTCGTCATCACCGCGGCCACGCACGCGCTCGGTACGACGCGACCGGACGTTTCCGTCTATGTCCTCAATATGGGCCAGCCGGTGAAGATCGCCGATCTCGCCGAACGCATGATCCGTCTCTCCGGCCTGCAGCCCGGCTATGACATCGAGATCGTGTTTACGGGGATGCGGCCGGGCGAACGCCTGCACGAAATCCTGTTTGCCACGGAAGAACCCACCCGCGAGATCGGCGTCGCCGGCATCATGGCCGCGCAGCCGAACGAGCCGCCGATGCAGACGCTGCGCAAATGGATCACGGCGCTGGACCAGGCAATCGCGCGCGACGACCGGGCGACCATCAGGACCATCCTGCAGGAGGCTGTCCCCGAGTTCGGGTCGACCGCGGCCTGATCATGCAGCCCCAAGACAAGATCGTGGGCAAGGTCGTCGTCGCAAGCCAGCATTATCCGCCGGATCCAAGCACGACCGCGGCGATCATGGCCGAGATCGCCTGCCACCTCGCGCGCGAACACGAGGTCGTGGTGCTGTCGGGCTCGCCCGGCGCGCTGCCGGCTTCGCAGACCGGCCCCGGCAAGCCTCGCGTCATTGCCGTCAAGAACAGGATCGCGGGCAAGGTGGCGCTGGTGCGGCGCGGCCTGTTCGAGCTGCTGTTCGTGCTGCGCATCTTCATCGCGCTGCTACGGCAACTTCGGCGCGGCGACGTCGTGCTGACCGTCACCGCGCCGTTCATGCTGCCTTACGCCGCTGTCGCTGCGGCGTGGATCAAAGGCGCGCGTTCGGCGCTGATCATGCACGACCTCTTCCCTGACGTGATGGTGATGGCCGGCATGCTGAAGCCCGGTTCGTTGGTCGCGGGGGTCATGCGCGCCGCCAACAGGTGGATGTTCCGGGCGCTCAATGCCGTCATCACCATCGGTCGCGATGCGGATGCACCACTGCTCGGCTATGCCGGCATGACGCGGAACAAGATCCGCTTCATCCCGAATTGGGCGACACTGGTGCCTGCGGTGCGGCCGGTGACATCGGACAATCCGTTCCGCAAGCCCCTTGCGGCGCGCTTCATCATCGGCCTGTCGGGCAATCTCGGTTTCACCCACGATCCGGAGATCGTGTTCGAAGCAGCGCGCCTTTTGAAGGACGAGCCCGACATTCAATTCCTGCTCTCGGGCTGGGGAATCGGCTTCGATCGGCTGAAGCAGCTGCAGGCGAGCGCGAATTTGCCCAATGTCAGCTTCGTGGCGCGGGTCGAGGATGCCGAGCTCGAGACGTTCCTGGCCTCCGCCGATCTCTGGATCATTCCGTACCGCAAGAACGTCGCGGGGGTGTCGGTGCCGAGCCGCTTCTATAATCTTTTGGCGGTCGGGCGTCCCGTGGTGCTGGTCTCCGAGCCCGAGGCTGAAGCCGCGCTGACGGTGACGGAGAACGGGCTTGGCTGGGTGGTGACGCCGGGTCGCGCCGATCAGCTCGCGGATGCAATCCGTGTGGCATCACGCTCCAGCGACGTTGCAATGGCCGAGCGTGCGGTGACGGCGGCATCGAAGTTCGATCGCGGCGTTGCGATGAAAGCGTATGCGGCTCTGATCGAGGAATTGCTGCGTCAGCCGAATCTTTCGGGGCGACGATGAGCAAAGGCGTCGTGCTGGTGACGGGAGCGAACGGTTTTGTCGGGCGTTACGTCGTGCCTGCGCTCGCGCGCGCCGGATGGTCCGTTCGTTCAGCGGTTCGCAGCCCAGAAGGCCTCGACGGCGAGGTCATCATCGGGTCGATCGGCCCGGACACGGCCTGGGAGGCTGCGCTCGACGGCGTCGATGCGGTCGTGCATCTCGCAGCACGGGTACATCATCCGCGCGAAGAGCACGCGGGCGATCTCTATCGCAACGTCAACACCGCAGGCACGCTGCATCTGGCGCGCTCGGCGGCAGCTGCCGGCGCGCGGCAATTCATCTTCGTCAGCACCGCTCTCGTGCACGGCGCCAGCAATGAGGGCCGCGCGCCATTCAGCGAAGCCGACGTCCTGGCGCCGCGCGGGATTTACGGCATGTCGAAGGCGGAGGCCGAGGCGGGGCTGAAGACGCTCGCGCGCGACAGCGATCTGAACATCTCGGTGATCAGGCCGCCGCTGGTGTACGGCGCAGGCGCCAAGGGCAATTTTGCGCTGCTCGCGCGCGCTGTGAATCTGGGATTGCCGCTGCCCTTTGCCGCGATCCGCAACCGCCGCGCATTTCTTGCCGTGCAGAACCTGTCGTCCTTCATCCTGCACCGGCTTGCTTTCCCTGATCTGTCGAGCAAGTTCGAGACATTCCTTGTAGCCGACAATGAGCAGGTCTCGACGCCCGAACTCGTCGCGCGTCTGGCGCGGGCGTCCGGCAAGAACGCGCGGCTGTTCGGCGTGTCGCCGGAGCTGTTGGGCTGGCTGCTCGGCGCGGTTGGCCGCAAGGATACACTTCAGAGCCTGTTTGGCTCGTTCGAGCTCGACGTCTCGAAGGCCATCGCAACAGGATGGCAGCCGGAGGTGTCGCTCGACGAGGGCTTGCGGCTGGCGCTCGCGGCTCAGGACGCCTGAGGGCGGGAGAACCGCCACAGCAGGAAGGCGACCGCGATCGCGCCTGCGAGCAGGGCTGATAGCGTGACCGCCGTCGAACCGGCACGAACGCTCAGGATGGCCAGCCCGGCCAGCACGAGGTTGAGCAAGAACATCTCGCCGGTAACGCGGCGTACCGTGAAGCCGTTGTCGGTGGCGCGCTGGTAGAAATGCGAGCGATGCGCCAACCAGAATTGTTCGCGGCGTGCGATGCGGCGGAACAGCGTGATGGTGGAATCGACGAGATAATAGGCCGGCAGCAGCAGCGCCGCGGCCGGCTGTCCGTGCCAGGCGAGCTCGAGCAGGCACCAGCCGAGCAGAAGTCCGATCGGCAGGCTGCCGACATCGCCGAGGAAGACCTTTGCGACCGGCTTGTTGAACGGCGCGAAGCCGAGCAGGGCGCCGCACAGAGCCGTTGCGAGTAGCGCCGCGGACGACGGGAGGTCGCCCCACCATCCGAGCAATCCGAGCGTGGCCGTGACAGGCACCACTTCCGCCACCGTCATCAGGTCGAGCCCGTCCATGAAATTGACGAGGTTCACGAACCAGACACCGGCGAGCACGATCAGCCCACGCTCCAGCGCCAGCGGCAGTGCCGGCACGATGCGTGCGTCGGCGGGCGCGGTGAACACCACGGCACCGACGCAGGCTGCCTGCAGCAACAGTCGCGTGAACAGCGGCAGCGACACCAGGTCGTCGACGAACCCGACCAGGGCGATCACGATTGTCGCGAGAACCAGCGCCACCGGGATCGTCACGAGACCTGCGGCCGCGCAACCCAGGGCAACCACGAGGGTCGCGGCGATGACCGCGATGCCCGCGCCCTGCGGGGTCGGAATTGTATGCGAGGAGCGCGCGTTCGGCCGCGCCAGCGCGTAGCGCTGGAGGAGGGGACGGCTGGTCCAGGTGATGAGCGCTGAGATCAGCGCGGCAATCGCAATGGCAAGCAGCGACGGCACGATCGGGAGGCCGGTCACTCCGGGACCCCGAGCTGCGCCGAGCCCTGTGCTGCTTTCTCGGCGCTGAGGATCCAGACGAGGCCGCCGAAGCCGCCGACGATGAAGTAGACCGCGCCGAACAGCAGCGAGACGTTGACGCCTTCGTTGGCGGCGAGCCCGGCGAAGCCGAACGCCAGCCCCATGGTCGCCTCACGCACGCCCCAGCCGGCGATCGAGATCGGCATCAGGGTGATCAGCATCACCGGCGGTACCAGCAGAAACACCTGGGCGAAGCTGACCGGTGCGGCGATCGATTTCACCACGCACCAGGCGATGACGACCGCAAGCACGTGAACGAGCAACGACAGGCTTGCGATGATCGGCCAGCGCGTCGGGCTGAAGATCACGCGGTTGGCGATGACGGCGCAGGCGTGAAGGTGATGGGTGGCCCACCACGTCTTCAGCCACGGCCATTTCAGCGCGCCGAAGATCAGGAAGCCAATGCCGCCCGCGAGTGCTGCGAGGTCGATGAGCAGCAGCGCCGAACGTCCGTGCGGATCGGTGATGAGCGCGTAGCTCCACGGTAGGCTCGCGACGATGAGGATGGCGAGCGCAACGAGACCGATCGCGCGATCGACGAAGATCGAATAGGTCGCCGCGCGCCAACCGGCGCCGGCACGCGCCACCAGCCATAGCCGGACCGCGTCGCCACCGATCGCCGACGGCAGCGTCTGGTTGAAGAAGGAGCCGATCACGTTGTAGCGCATCGCGCGGCCGAGCTCGAGCGGCGCGCCGCAGGCCGCGCTGATCTCGCGCCAACGCAGCACGCCGACGAAGATTTGCAGGAATGCGACCGCGATCGCCAGGCCGATCCAGACCAGGCTGGTGGCGGTGAAGCGTGAGAACAACTCGGTCAGATCGACCTTGCGCAGCGCCAGATAGAGCAGCGCTCCGGAGATCAGGATTTTGGCCGTCGACAGCAGGATTCGGCGCATCTCGCCCGCTTGAAGTGGGGTTGGCGAAGGTTGAGGTCACCCGACGCCAAGCGTCGAATTCGGCCGCTTTGGTATGGTTTTGGCGCCGATCTTGCAATAGCCGTTATGAGGAGCTGACATGAAGGGCGGAGGACTATTGCGAGCCCCTTGCTGCGGCGGCTAAACAGGCCTGCGGAGCCGCGAAGGGGGCCTTGGGAACAGGATGACGGATCAGGCGATTTTGGTGACGGGCGCTGCCGGCTTCATCGGCTTTCACGTCGCCCGGCAACTCCTGGCCGAGGGGCGGAGCGTCGTCGGGCTCGACAATCTCAACAGCTACTATGATCCCGCACTGAAACAGGCGCGCCTGGCACAGCTCCAGAGCCAATCTCGCTTCTCCTTCGTTCAGGCCGATCTCGCCGACCGCGAGACGATGGCGGCGCTGTTTGCGCAGCATCGCTTTGCAGAGGTCGTGCATCTCGCGGCCCAAGCGGGCGTGCGCTATTCGATCGAGCAGCCGCAGAGCTATGTCGAGTCCAATCTGCAAGGCTTTCTCAACGTGCTCGAGGGCTGCCGGAACAACGGCGCTCGTCATCTCGTCTACGCCTCGTCATCGTCCGTTTACGGCGCCAACACGAAACTGCCATTTTCCGTGCAGGACCGGACCGATCATCCCGTGAGCTTCTACGCCGCGACCAAGAAGGCGAACGAGGTGATGGCGCAGTCCTACAGCCATCTTTACCGGCTGCCGGTGACGGGCTTGCGTTTCTTTACGATCTACGGCCCATGGGGACGGCCTGATATGGCCATGTTTCTGTTTGTAAAGGCGATCCTGGCGGGCCAGCCGATCCGGCTCTTTAACCATGGCAAGATGCGCCGCGACTTCACCTATATTGACGACGTCACCCGTGTAGTATCGAAGCTGATCGATCGCGTGCCTGCGGACAATCCGGCTGCCGCAAATACGCCGTCTCGAGTCTACAATGTCGGCAACCACAGCCCGGAAGAGTTGATGCACGTCGTCGGACTTCTGGAGCGGGAGCTGGGTCGGACGGCGGTCAAAGAATTGCTGCCGATGCAGCCGGGAGATGTGGTGGAAACGTTCGCGGATGTCGAGGATTTGATGCGCGATACCGGCTTTGCACCGTCAACGCCGATCGAGCACGGGGTCCACAATTTTGTCACCTGGTATCGCGACCACTACAAGGTTTGAAACGACGATGGACAAACGCATTATCCCTCTGATCATGTGCGGCGGTGCCGGCACGCGGCTGTGGCCGGCTTCGCGCGAAGTGCGGCCGAAACAGTTCCTGCCGCTGTTCGGCGCGCGCTCGACCTTCCAGGACACGCTGCTGCGCGTGTCCGATGCGGCGCTGTTCGACCGCCCGATCGTCATCACCAACGCGTCCTATCGCTTCATGGTGCTGGAGCAGCTCGTCGAGATCGGCATCGAAGCCGACGTCATCCTCGAGCCGATGCGGCGCGATTCCGGCCCTGCGATCGCCGCGGGTGCTGCATTCGCGCAGAACCGCACCAGTGAGGCGATCGTGCTCGCGCTCGCCGCCGATCACGTGGTGCAGGACAACGCCGCCTTTGTCGCGGCTTGCCGCGAAGGCCTTGCGGCCGCGAGCACCGGGCGCATCGTCACCTTCGGCGTCAAGCCGGAGCGGCCCGCGACCGAATACGGCTATATCAATCCGGGTGAGGTGATCTCCGGTGAGGTGCACGCGGTTGCGCGCTTCGTCGAGAAGCCTGATGCGGTGAAGGCCGCCGACTATGTCAGCTCGGGCTATCTCTGGAACAGCGGCAACTTCATGTTCCCGGCAGCGCTGCTGCTCGACGAATATCGCAAGGTTGACGCGGCGAGCGTGGAGACGATCTCCAACGCTGTCGCCAGCGCGGGGCGCGATCTTGGCTTCGTCACGCTGGAGCCGCAGGCGTTCGGCGCGGCGAAGGCGATCTCGATCGACTACGCCGTGATGGAAAAGACTTCGCGCGCAGCTGTCGTGCCGGTGTCCTGCGGCTGGTCCGATGTCGGCTCATGGCGCGCGGTGTGGGAATTGTCCGACAAGGATGCGCAGGGCAACTCGGCGCACGGCACGGCCGTGTTCGAGGATTCGCGTAACTGCAACGTCACGAGCGATCATGCACTGGTCGCGCTCGAAGGCGTCGACGATCTCGTCGTCGTCGCGACCGCTGATGCCGTGCTGGTCTCGCGCCAGCAGGACGCCAACGGGCTGAAGCGCCTCGTGACCAAGCTCAAGGCCGTCGCGCCGAAGGTCACCGAGGAGCACCTCAAGGTGCATCGCCCCTGGGGCAGCTATCAGTCGGTCGACAATGGCGAGCGCCATCAGGTCAAGCGCATCGTGGTGAAGCCGGGTGGGCGCCTGTCGCTGCAGAAGCATCATCACCGCGCCGAGCACTGGATCGTGGTCCGTGGTGCGGCCCGTGTCACCGTCAACGAGACCGTGAAGACGGTGCACGAGAACGAGTCCGTCTACATCCCGATGGGCGCGGTCCATCGGATGGAGAACCCCGGTAAAATCATGCTGGAACTGATCGAGGTCCAGACCGGCTCCTATCTCGGGGAAGACGACATCATCCGGATTGAAGACGACTATCAAAGGTCGTAACCAGCAGGCTCCGAATCACGGCCTCCGGACCCGAAAACCCAGCAATCACTGGGACTAAGGCCCGGACAACGTGTAACTTTTTGAATCAAATCGTGTCCGGGCAGTTTGGCCGGCATTCGCCACAAATGTGGCACCCGTGCTAGAAGCGGCCCGGGGATTTGCGTTGAATCGGGGTTCGATCAGATGAGTTCCAAAGAGTCACAAGCGGCCAAGGCCGGCTTGCGCGTCGGCGTCATTGGCGCCGGTGTCATGGGAAGCAACCATGCGCGCGTGCTGAGCGGTCTGCCCGGCGTCAGCCTCGTCGGCGTGGTCGACCCGTCGCCGGCGAATCGCACGCGTGCGACGGAACTCGCCAATTGCGCGAGCTTCGAGACGCTCGACCAGCTGTTCGCAGCCGGCGTCGATGCCGTCACGATCGCGGCGCCGACCCATCTGCATCACGAGGTCTCGCTCGCCTGCATCGCCAAGAACATCCATGTGCTGGTCGAGAAGCCGATTGCGTCCACGGTGGAAGAGGGCCGCGAGATCGTCGCCGCCGCGCAAAAGGCCGGCGTGACGCTGATGGTCGGCCATGTCGAGCGCTTCAATCCGGCGGTTGCCGCCGTCAAGCAGGCGATCGCGGGCGAGGACATTCTCTCCATCGCAATCACCCGCGTCGGCCCGTTCCCGCCGCGCATGTCCAATGTCGGCGTCGTCATCGATCTTGCCGTGCACGACATCGACCTGATCCGCTGGTTCACCGAATCCGACATCGTCGAGGTGCAGCCGCAGCTGTCGAGCGCAGTCGCCGAGCGCGAGGACATTGCGCTGCTGCAGTTCCGCACCGCCAACGGCGTGCTCGCGCACATCAACACCAACTGGCTGACGCCGTTCAAGGCGCGCAGCGTCACGGTGGCGACCCGCGGCAAATACGTGATGGGCGATTTGCTGACGCGTCAGGTGACCGAGTGCTTCGGCTTCAAGCCGGATGGCAGCTATTCGATGCGGCATCTGCCCGTCGGCCATGACGAGCCGCTGCGTGCCGAGCTGATCGCTTTCCTCAAGGCCGTGCGCAACGGAGAGACGCCGGCGGTTACCGGCGACGAGGGCGTCGCCAGCCTCGAGATCGCGACGCAGTGCTTGGAGACGCCGTCACGGCCCGCCGCCAAATCGCCGGCCATCAAGGGCCCGCGCCGCGTCGCCGGCTGAAACCCTTTCCATGTCGACCGCTCAAAATCCGCAAGAAAATCTACAAGGCGCCAAGAACCAGACCATGAACCAGCATCTGCGTTCCGATCCCATTCCCTTCATCGACGTCGCCTCGCAGCGCGCCCGGCTCGGCGCTTCGCTCGATGCCGCCGTCAAGCGCGTGATGGACCATTGCCAGTTCGTCAATGGTCCCGAGGTCTTCGAGTTCGAGAAGCAGCTAGCGGCCTATTGCGGCGCCAAGCACGTTATCGGTTGCTCCAACGGCACTGATGCGCTTCTGATGGTGCTGATGGCGAAGAATGTCGGGCCCGGCGATGCCGTGCTGTGTCCCTCCTTCACCTTTATTGCGACCGCGTCGCCGGCGGCACGGACTGGCGCGACGCCGGTTTATGTCGACGTCGACGAGACAACCTTCAACATGAGCCCAGAGTCGCTCAAGCGCGGCATTGCTGCTGCGCGCAAGGCTGGCTTGAAGCCTGTCGCGGTCATTCCGGTCGACCTGTTCGGACAGCCGGCCGATCACGATGCCATCGCCGAGATCGCAAGGGCTGAAGGCATGTTTGTGATCGACGACGCGGCGCAAGGTTTCGGTGCAAGCTACAAAGGGCGCAAGCTCGGCACCTTCGGGCTCGCCACCACCACCAGCTTCTTCCCGGCAAAGCCGCTCGGCTGCTTCGGCGACGGTGGCGCGATTCTCACCGATGACGACGAACTCGCCGCCACGCTGCGCAGCATCCGCGTGCACGGGCAGGGCACGGATAAATACGACAACGTCCGCCTCGGCCTGACCGGCCGCCTCGACACCATGCAGGCCGCGATCCTGATCGAGAAGCTGAAAATCTTCGACGACGAGATCGCCGCCCGCAACAAGGTCGCCGAGCGCTATGCGCGGGGCCTGTCCAACGTGGTCACCGTGCCGCGTCTCAGCCCCGGCAACACCTCGGTCTGGGCGCAGTACACGATCCGCTTGCCGAAGGGGACAGACCGCGACGGCTTCGCTGCCGCGCTGAAAGCCCAGGGCGTGCCGACCGCGGTCTATTACGGCAAGTCGATGCATCAGCAATCCGCCTACAAGCAGTATCCGGTCGCCGAGGGTGGCCTGCCGGGTTGCGAGAGTCTGTCGCAGGATGTCATCAGCCTGCCGATGCACGCCTATCTGACCGAAGCCGATCAGGAACGAATCATCGCCGCCGTCCGCGGCGCGATCGCGGGCTGATCTTGCCGCTGCTTCTTCACCTCTCCCGCTTGCGGGAGAGGTCGCGCCGAAGGCGCGGGTGAGGGTTCTCTCCTCTGGGGGAGTCTTCGTTGTCGAGACACCCTCTCCCCAACCCTCCCCCGCAAGCGGGGGAGGGGGCAGACCGCCACTGTCGCAAGCACCTAGACCTATTCTTGTCATGCTCTAAAACAGACGCATGCTCGGACGCATCTTCACCGTTGGTGGTTACACGCTGCTCTCGCGGCTGACGGGATTTGCCCGCGACATCATGCTCGCGGCGATCCTCGGCGCCGGCCCCGTGGCCGACGCTTTCTTCGTGGCGCTACGGCTGCCCAACCATTTCCGCGCGATCTTTGCCGAAGGCGCGTTCAATGCGGCCTGGGTGCCGGCCTATGCTCACGTGCATGGTGAAAAGGGGGAGGGGGCGGCGCACCTGTTCGCCGATCGCATCTTCACGCTGCTATTGGCCTCGCAGGTGGTGCTCCTGATCGTCGCCTGGCTGTTCATGCCGCAGGCCATGAGCTTGCTTGCGCCGGGCTTTAGCGAAGATGCCGAGCAGCGCAAGCTGGCGATCGAGCTGACCCGGATTACCTTTCCTTACCTGCTGCTGATCACGCTGGTGACGCTCTATGGCGGCATGCTCAATGTGATGCAGCGCTTTGCCAGCGCCGCCGCCGCGTCGATCTTCCTCAATGTCGCGATGATGATGACGCTGGCGCTGGCCGCCTGGTTTCCAACGGCCGGCCACGCCGCGGCCTGGGGCGTGCTGATCTCGGGCTTCATGCAATACTTCCTGCTGGCGGGTGATCTCGGCCGCCATGGCGGCCTGCCGCGCTTTGCGCCGCTCAGGCTTGATGAAGACGTTCGCAGCTTTTTCAAAGCGCTCGGGCCGGCGACACTGGGATCGATGGGGACGCAGGTTGCGCTGTTCGCCGACACCATCATTGCGACCTTTCTGCCGGCAGGCGCGCTCTCGGCGCTGTATTACGCCGACCGCCTCAATCAATTGCCGATCGGCGTCATCGGCATCGCCATCGGCACGGTGCTGCTGCCGGAGATGTCGAAACGGATCACGGCCAACGACCACGACGGCGCGATGAAGGCGCAACGCCGCGCCTTCGATTTCACGCTGGTGTTCTCGATACCGTTCGTTGCGGCTTTCCTCACGGTGCCGGACGAGATCATGCGCGCGCTGTTCGTCCGCGGCGCGTTCTCGAAGGCTGACGCTATCGCTGCGGGCGGTACGCTTGCGGCCTATGCGATCGGCCTCATTCCCTTTGTGCTGATCCGCAGTGCGGTTGCGACCTTCTACGCGCGGAAGGAT
Organism: Pseudomonadota bacterium; assembly: GCA_023387695.1. Taxonomy (GTDB): domain Bacteria; phylum Pseudomonadota; class Alphaproteobacteria; order Rhizobiales; family Xanthobacteraceae; genus Bradyrhizobium. The sequence goes on from JAEWHT010000016.1 coordinate 25,388, forward strand.
ACCGCAACGCCGGTCCGCGCCTCGCTGTCAGGCATCGCGGTCAACGTCGCCCTGAAGGTCGCCTTGATGGGATCGCTCGCCCAGATCGGCCTTGCGCTCGCGACCGCCGTCGGTGTCTGGACCAATCTCTTGCTGGTGCTGTTCTTCGCCGTGCGGCGCGGCTTTCTCGTGCTCGACCGTGCCTGGCTGATGTCGCTGGCGAAATTCCTGCTGACCGGCATCATCCTCGCCGCCTCGTTCTGGTTGATCGCAAAGTTCGGCGGTCCCGCGCTGGGTACGATGCATTTCCACGACGAGCTGATGTTGGTTCTGTTGGCCGTCGGCGGCACGATCGTCTACGCGCTTGCGATCCTCGCTCTGTTCGGCCGGAGCTGGCTGATGTCGTTGGTGCGTGGCTAGGCGATCGTGCGCGCGTCTCTACTCGAAAGCACGTTTTTTTGGGGAGCGTCCGTTCAAGTCTCGGCAAGCGTCGCGCGCGGTGCTCGCCTTCAGGCTGTAGCTAATCTCCGCACATCTCTTGATTTCGCGCGATTCCCGTGCTATTCGCATCGCATGATTAATTGGTCGCGCAAAGTCAACTTCTCGCACATGACCCGCTTCGGCTGGGCCGTGGAAGGAGTCGCGCGCTAGGAATTCGTCGACGACATCTCTTCCACCAGGCCCCGCCGGCATCGGACGGGGCCTTTTGTTTGGCCACGCTCCCTGCCGGCACAACAGCAGGAGCGTACGATGCCACCACAACTGACCGACGTCTCACCCGGGATTGAGGCCGAGGCCATAAGGCGCGGCCTCAACCTTTCCATCGTGCAAGCGAAGGACGCGATCGACCACGCATTAGCCGAGCGCCTCAAGGCGTCCGCTGCTGCGCTGAACAAGGAGGCCGGACCGACAGCCGCGCCGACGCGAAGCGTCCTCGGTCTGCTCAAGCGGTCCTGGCGTGCGCTTCAACAGCGGCGCCAGAGCGCGCGCACCTCACTGGAGGACCTGAGTGACCGAGAGTTGATCGATATCGGCCTGACGCGGGCCGAGATCGACTATCTCTCGCCTCAACGGGCGATCGATACGCTGAGAGATAGCACGCGACATCTCTGGAACCGTGGCGGGATGTAGATGATCAGCTTACAGACGTGGATATGCGCTTTGGAGCAAGTGGCATTGAGTTTTGCCACTTGTTTCTCATGCGTGCGCTGCGGTGCGGCTCTGACAGGCGAGAACTCGGGCAATTTTTCGCAGGCCGGACCTGCCTAATCCCGTTTGCACTGCCACTTTTTCCACGGCAATATGCTGGCAAAACAACCATAGGACGGGACAAGAAAAAATGGCAGCCCCCATCAAGTTCGGCGTCGGCCAAAGCGTGCTGCGCAAGGAGGACGACGCGCTGATCCGCGGCAAGGGCCGCTATACCGACGATTACGCGCCGCAGGCTACGCTCCGCTGCCTGATGCTGCGCTCGCCGCATGCCCATGCCAAATTCACCATTGATGCGTCCCGGGCCCGCACCCTTCCGGGCGTTGCGCTGATCCTGACCGCTGCTGACATCGGCGATCTCGGCAATCTGCCCTGCCTGTTCAATTTCGAGACCGATCCCTTCACCGGCCCGCCTTACCCGATCCTGGCCAAGGACGAGGTGCGACATGTTGGCGACTGCGTTGCCTTCGTCGTCGCCGAGACCATCGACCAGGCCCGCGACGCGATCGAGGCGATCGACGTCAAATGGAGCCCGCTTCCGTCCGTGACCGGCGTCGTCAACGCGATCAAGAAGGGCGCGCCGCAGGTCTGGCCGGACAAGGCCGGCAATGTGCTGTTCGACGTCGGGATCGGCGACAAGAAAGCGACGGACGCTGCCTTCGCCAAGGCGCATGCGGTCGCCGAGATCTCCATCGTCAATCCGCGCGTGGTCGCGAGCTTCATGGAGACGCGCGCGGCGGTCTGCGAATACGACGCCAAGAACGATCATCTGACGCTGACCGTCGGCAGCCAGGGCAGCCATCGCCTGCGCGACATCCTCTGTCAGAACGTGCTGAACATTCCGACCGACAAGATGCGGGTGATCTGCCCCGACGTCGGCGGCGGTTTTGGTACGAAGCTGTTTCCCTATCGGGAATACGCGCTGCTCGCGGTTGCTGCGCGCAAGCTGAAGAAGGCGGTGAAATGGGCGGCCGATCGCTCCGAGCACTTCATGGGCGACGCGCAGGGCCGCGACAACGTCACCACCGCGAAGATGGCGCTCGCCGAGGACGGCAAGTTCCTGGCGATGGATTGCGATTTGATCGGCGACATGGGCGCCTATCTGTCGACGTTCGGGCCCTACATCCCGCATGGCGGCGCCGGCATGCTGCCGGGCCTTTACGACATCCAGGCCTTCCACTGCCGCGTGCGCACCATCTTCACTCACAGCGTGCCGGTTGATGCCTATCGCGGTGCGGGCCGTCCGGAGGCAGCCTATGTGATCGAGCGCCTTGTCGACGCCTGCGCGCGAAAACTGGACATGACGCCGGATGCGATCCGCCGCAAGAATTTCATCCAGCCGAAGGCGCTGCCCTACAAGACGGCGACCGGCAAGGTCTACGATTCCGGCGACTTCGCCGCGCATCTCAAGCGCGCGATGGAGATCGGCGAGTGGAAGGAGTTTTCCAAGCGCGCCAAGGCGGCCAAGAAGAACGGCCTGATCCGCGGCATTGGGCTCGCAAGCTACGTCGAGGTCTGCGGCACCATGGGCGAGGAGACCGCCAATGTGCGGATGGACCCCAATGGTGACATCACCGTCCTGATCGGCACGCAGTCAAGCGGGCAGGGCCACCAGACCGCCTATGCGCAGATCGTCGCCGAGCAGTTCGGCGTGGCGCCGGAGCGTGTGCACGTCCACCAGGGCGACACCGCCATGATCGCAACGGGCCTCGGCACCGGTGGCTCGGCCTCGATTCCTTCCGGCGGCGTCAGCGTCGAGCGCGCCACGCGTGAACTCGGCCAGAAGCTCAAGGAGATCGCGGCGCAGGCTCTGGAAGCGAGCGCCGGGGACCTCGAGATCACCGATGGCATCGTGCGCATCGCCGGCACCGATCGTTCGATCTCGTTCGCTGATCTCGCCAAGCGACCCGGCGCCGATCCGTCGAAGCTGAACGCCAGCGCGACCTTCGCCAGCGCCGACGGTACCTATCCCAACGGCACGCATGTCGCGGAGGTCGAGATTGATCCGGCCACCGGCATCATCAAGATCGTCAACTATGTGATCGTCGACGATTTCGGCAAGACGCTCAATCCGCTGCTGCTGGCGGGCCAGGTGCATGGCGGCGCCATGCAGGGCATCGGCCAGGCGCTTATGGAGCAGGTGGTCTATGGGGCGGGTGACGGCCAGCTCATCACCGCGACCTTCATGGACTACGCACTGCCGCGTGCGGCCGACGGCCCGTCCTTCGTGTTCGAGACCAACAACGTTCCCTGCACGACCAACCCGATGGGCGTGAAGGGGGCGGGCGAGGCCGGCGCCATCGGCTCCTGTCCGGCTGTCGTCAACGCTATCGTTGATGGCCTCTGGCGCGAGTACAAGATCGACCATATCGACATGCCGGCAACGCCGGAGCGGGTGTGGATCGCGATCAACGAACACCATCGCCGCCACAGTCTGTAAGGCGGCCGTCCGGCCTGCGGGAATTAATTGCCCGCGGCCGGGTTCTATCCTCGATGGTCTTCCCCAAAC
>JAEWHT010000110.1 GCA_023387695.1 Pseudomonadota bacterium
TGGGTCAAGCAAGACAAGGACCTGCCACTGTCGGACGAAGACCGCGAGGTGATGAAGCGCCTCGACGATCCCAAATGGTATGAGAACCCCGAGACGACCACGCAGCTGCGCGCCGTGATCGAACCGCTCGCCGCGCACTACTTCCTGAAGGCGCGCACACCAAAGGGCAAGCTGATCGACTCCGTCGCCCGCTTCCACCTCGGCAACGGCGCACGGCTGGAGCGCATCAACTGGCTCGGCGACCTCTCGCCGAAGGGCGTGCGGGAGTCGGCCGGCGTGATGGTGAACTATCTCTATCGCCTCGACGACATCGAGAAGAACCACGAAGCGTATGCGAATGACGGCGAGGTCGTGGCGTCGAGCGCAGTGAAGAAGCTGCTCAAGGGTGAAGGGCGACGGCTGCTGGATATGCGGTTGTCGTAGGGGACCGGACTGCGCTCGCTCCACATCGTCATTGCGAGCGCAGCGAAGCAATCCAGATTGTCTCTGCGGGAAGACCCTGGATTGCTTCGCTACGCTCGCAATGACGGAGAGTGTGGCGACTGCCTTCCCGCAATTTCAGCAATGCGCTCGCAGAAGCAAGGTCTCCGTAGACATCACTGCTCCCTCCCCGTCATTGCGAGGAGCCCTTGCGACGAAGCAATCCAGACGGCATCCGCGGAAAGATTCTGGATTGCTTCGCTACGCTCGCAATGACGGTGGGTGTGGCAGGCGATTGCGCCCGACCGCCACCGATCCCGACGATCAGATCAGCGTCTCGTACAGATCAGCCCAGTCCGGATTGACGCTCTCGATGAGAGCAAGCTTCTTTGCCCGGCTGCCGCCCTTGATTTGCTTCTCGCGCGTGATCGCGTCCATCATGGTTGCGTGCAGCTCATACCAGACGAGGAGCTTGCAGCCATACCTAGACGAGAAGCCTTTGGCCAAGCCCTCGTGATGCTCGAATGCACGACGCGGCGGGTTTGAGGTGACACCGACATAGATCGTCCCGTTACGGCGATTGGCGAACATGTAGACGCAGGGTTGCTTCATGATTTCGCTCGATTGACGAGAGCATTTACAATACCACAACCGAGACATGGCTGAAAGAAAGACGCGAAACTTTCTCCTCCGTCATTGCGAGGAGCCCTTGCGACGAAGCAATCCAGACTGTCGCCGCGGAGAGACTCTGGATTGCTTCGCTGCGCTCGCAATGACGGAGTGTGTAGTCGCGCCTCGCCCCTATCGCGCGTCGCAGGACTTGCGGTAGAACCGAGCCACATCTGGAATTTCTCCATGACGACTGATAGCGCCGCAATCCCCACGCCGATGCCCTCCACCGAGCGAATCGATGCCATCGACATCTTGCGCGGTATCGCCCTGTTCGGCGTCATGGCCATTAACCTCGTGATGGAATTTCGTGTCTCGATCTTCGAGCAGTTTCAGGGTCCCCAAACGCTGGCTTCGCCGATCGATCGCGCCATCGAAACGATCCTGACACAGGCTATCGAGCTCAAGGCATTTGCGCTATTTTCGCTGCTGTTCGGTGCGGGCCTTGCCATTCAGTTCGATCGACTCGCGGCCAGCGAACGCCGCATCGTGCTGTTGCTGCGCCGGCTCACGGTGCTGCTGATGTTCGGCATCGTTCATCTGTGCCTGATCTGGAACGGCGACATCCTCACCGAATATGCGCTGGCAGGATTCATCGTGCTGCCGTTCCTGTTCGGTCCGCGCTGGCTGCTCGCGGTCGCCGCGTTGGCGTTTCTCGCGCTGTACCTGGCGATGCAGGCGTTTCCGCCGGAGGGATTGTTTCCGAGCAGGGCCGTGATCTTTCGGGATGTGATGGATGCCAATCGCATCTACGCGACCGGCGGCTTTCTCGACGTGCTGGCGTTCCGCTGGCGCGAACTTGCCCTCGTGGCGCCACTGCACGTGTTCATCTTCCCGCGTACGATCGGGCTGTTTCTTGTGGGTGCACTGGCCTGGCGCAGCGGCATTGTGCAAAACACTCGCGCCCTGCTCATCATCGCGGTCGCAGCGATCGCGCTCGGCGCCGGTTTTTTCGGCAGCGTCGAGCCGCTCGGCATCATCGCGCTGGCGCTGGGCTATGGCGCGGCGATCCTCGGCATTGCGCGTTTCGATCTCGGCATGACGTTGCTCGGGTGGGCCGCGCCGCTCGGACGAATGGCCTTCACCAATTACGTAGTGCAGTCCGTCATCTTCGGCTGGATCTTCTACGGCTACGGCCTCGGCCTGTTCGGCCGGCTTGGGATCACCCAGGCTCTTGCCATCGGGATCGCCGTCTACGTCGGCCAGGTGCTGTTCAGCGCCTGGTGGCTGCGCCGCTACCGCTACGGTCCGCTCGAATGGCTGTGGCGCACGCTGATGTATGGCGTGCGCCAGCCGATGCTGGTGCGGTGACGCCCCCGCCCAGCTCCCTCCGCTGTCATTGCGAGGAGCGAAGCGACGAAGCAATCCAGAGTCCCTCAGCGGAGAGACTCTGGATTGCTTCGCTGCGCTCGCAATGACGGAGTGTGTGGCGGGGGCGTCGCGCCTCACGCTACTCCGCCAGCGCCTTCATCTCCTTGTAGAGATCGGACTTGCCCTCGAAGCCGATGCCCGGAAGATCAGGCATGGTGATGTGGCCGTTCTCGACGCGCACACCGTCCGGGAAGCCGCCATAGGGCTGGAAAAGATCAGGATAGCTCTCATTGCCGCCGAGGCCGAGACCGGCCGCGATGTTCAGCGACATTTGGTGGCCGCCATGCGGGATGCAGCGGCTGGGGGACCAGCCGTGCGTCTTCAGCACTTCGAGCGTGCGCTGATACTCGCAAAGGCCGTAGGACAGTGCGCAGTCGAATTGCAGCCAGTCGCGGTCGGGGCGCATGCCGCCGTAACGGATGAGGTTGCGGGCATCCTGGTGGCTGAAGAGGTTTTCGCCTGTGGCCATCGGGCCCGGATAGAACTCGGCGAGCGCTGCCTGCAGCGCGTAGTCGAGGGGGTCACCGACTTCCTCGTACCAGAACAGCGGATAGTCGCGCAGCATCTTGGCGTAGGCGATGCCGGTTTCGAGATTGAAGCGGCCGTTGGCGTCGACGGCAAGCTGCGCGTCCTTGCCGATCTCCTTCAGCACCGCCTCGATGCGGGTGCGGTCCTCGTCGATATCGGCGCCGCCGATCTTCATCTTCACGACGTTATAGCCGCGATCGAGATAGCCGCGCATCTCGCCGCGCAGCATCGAGAGATCCTTGCCGGGGTAGTAATAGCCGCCGGCGGCGTAGACGAAGACGCGCGGATTGGCTTTGACGCCATGACGTTCGGCGAGCAGACGAAACAGCGGCTTGCCCGCGATCTTCGCCACCGCATCCCACACCGCCATGTCGATGGTACCGACCGCGACCGAGCGCTCGCCGTGACCGCCTGGCTTCTCGTTGGTCATCATCGCGGCCCAGACCTTGTCCGGGTCGAGATTGTCACCGGCGGCGTTGAGCAGCGATTTCGGATCGGCTTCGGTGATGCGCGAGGCAAAGCGTTCGCGGATCAGACCGCCCTGCCCGTAACGGCCGTTGGAGTTGAAGCCGTAACCGACGACACGCTTGCCGTCGCGCACGACGTCAGTGACGACGGCAACCAGGCTCGTCGTCATCTTGGTGAAGTCGATATAGGCGTTGCGGATCGGGGAAGAGATCGGTTTGGTGATCTCGCGGACGTCGACGATGCGGACGGACATGGGGAGCCTCGGTGGTTAGTGTCGTCATTGCGAGGAGCTCTTGCGACGAAGCAATCCAGACTGCCTCGACGGAAAGATTCTGGATTGCTTCGCTTCGCTCGCAATGACGAGGAGAGAGGGGGCGCCCACTCACGAGGAGAGTGCGCGCGCAGCGCTTACTTCTTATCCCGGAAATACGGCTCGACCGGGCCGTGCACCTTGATGGTCAACGGGTTGCCATAGCGATCCTTGGCATTACCGGCGGTGACGCGGACCCAGCCTTCGCTGATGCAGTACTCCTCGACATTGGTCTTCTCGATGCCCTTGAAGCGGATGCCGACATCGCGCTGGAGGATGTCCGCGTTGTAGTACGGGCTGTTCGGGTCGACCGACAGGCGGTCCGGAAATTCGTCGCTCATGATTGTCTCGCTCATAACAGGGTCTCGATCTTCTGCCGCAATCCTTCCGGCCGCGCAGTCGGCGCGTAGCGCGCGATCACGTGGCCGGCACGGTCCACCAGGAATTTGGTGAAATTCCATTTGATGGAGGCGCCCAAGAGGCCGGATTGCTGGCGTTTCAGGTACTCATACAGGGGGTGCGCGTGGGCGCCGTTGACGTCGATCTTTTCGAACAGCGGAAAGGTGACGTCGTAATTGGTGGAGCAGAACGACTGGATCTCGGCGGCCTGCCCCGGCTCCTGCGCACCGAACTGGTTGCAGGGAAAACCGAGTACGGAGAAGCCGCGCGGCGAGAGATCGCGGTGCAGATCCTCGAGCCCGCGATATTGCGGCGTGAAGCCGCATTTGCTCGCGGTGTTGACGATCAACAGCACCTGGCCCTCGTAGGCGCGCATCGACACTTCGTCGCCCGCGAGCGAATTGGCCTTGAAGTCGTAGATCGCCGACATCGCTAACCCACGGGATCGATCGGCGACGGCGGCACGCCGCCCGCCTCGATCGCTTCGCCGGCGAGAAGACAGAGATCCTCGCGGTAGCGGCCGGAGACGATGTGCACGCCGACCGGCGCCTTGCCGACGAGGCCGGTGGAGACCACGAGGCCGGGCAGCCCCATGAAGGGCGTCGCGATCTGCGGCAGCTGCGCTTCCCAGACGCGCTCGAAGGACGCGGCGTCCTTGCGGTCGAGATGATCGGGGAACGGCAGTTCGCCGGAGACGGGCGTCAGCACCACAGCATATTTTTCGAAGAACATCATCCAGTCGCGGGTCAGCGTGGCGCGGCGGGTCAGCGCCTGCGCGTAATTGGCCTGGTCCATCGGCGTGACCTTGGCGCGGTTGCCGCGCAGGCACGCCAGCGCGCCGGGATCGCCCTCGCGCTCAGCGATTTCCATCTGCGCATCGAAGGCATCGCCGAGCCAGAGCTTGCGCTGCCATTCGACGGCTTCGCGCATCGGCGGGGTGTTCTCGATGATTTCGACGGTCCAGCCGGCACGTTCGAGGCGCTTGCCGGCGTCGGTTACGGCCGCCTTCACCTCGGGCGTGGTGGCAAGACCGTCCGGGTTGAGGCAGATCGCGGCGCGCTTCGGCGCGGCCGGGCCTTCGAGCGGTGCCGGCACGTACCAGGGATCGCGCGCATCGCGAACGGACATGGCGGCGAGCGAAATGCGGAGATCATTCACCGTGCGGGCCAGCGGACCCGAGACCGCCATGATCTGCGGCCCGATCGGGCGCTCCGGCAGCGCCGGGTTGAAGGCGGGGATGCGGCCCAAGGTCGGACGCAGGCCATGCACGCCGCAGGCATAGGCGGGATAACGGATCGAGCCGGCGATGTCGGTGCCATGAGCGATGGCGCCGATGCCGGCCGCGACCGCCGAGCCGGCGCCACCGGACGAGCCGCCCGGGGTCAGCGATGCATCGCGGGGGTTCTTGGTGTCGCCATGGACGAGGTTGGTCGTGAACCAGCGATAGGAGAAGGCCGGGCAATTGGTGCGCCCAAGGAGAACCGCGCCAGCCTTGCGGAAATTGGCGACGACCGGATTGTCCTCGCGCGCGATCAGGTCGCGCTGGAGCTTCAGGCCGTTGGTGGTGGCAAAGCCCTCCTGGTCGACATTGGCCTTGATGGTGACGGGCACGCCGGCCAGCACGCCGGGGTCCTCACCCCTCGCAATGGTGGCATCGACGGCGTCGGCCTGCTTGAGCACGTCTTCCGGCCGGTGGTCGATCACGGCGTTGAGCTTGGGATTGACGGCGTCCAGGCGGTCGAGGCCGGCCTTGGCCGCCTCGCGGGCGGACACCTTCTTGGATTTGACCAGGGTAGCGAGGTCGGCAGCCGACAGGCGCCAGAGATCTTGCATGACTTGCTCCGTATGACCGGCGTCTTTTAGCGCCGGGAACGCGGCAAAGCCATGCGGATTTCGCAGGGTGGAAGGGCCCTGGGGCGCTCCCAATTGCCTCACCCGCCGTCATTGCGAGGAGCCCTTGCGACGAAGCAATCCAGACTGCCTCCCGAGAGGGATTCTGGATTGCTTCGCTACGCTCGCAATGACGGGGAGAGAGTGTGGGCTCCTCCTAACGACGGGGAGAGAGCTGGGCCCTACCTAATGCCGCGTCGCCGACTCGTCGGGCATGTCCAACAGGGCCTCGGTGAAGGGGAATTCGAGCACGATCTCCCCGTCGTCGTCGGTCACCTCGATGACCGCTTCGAGCAGTGCCGGCTGGGTGCCCTCGGATTTCAGCACCTCCAGGATCATCTGGCGGGCGACCTCCCAGGCGCGATCGGGATTGCGCAGATCCTCGCCGTCGGGGTCCACGATCAATTCATCGCCGATACGGGTGTTGAAGAAATATTTGGGCATCACGAGTTCCAGCTAGAGGCGCCTGTACCGGATTGAAAGCTGCACCGCACTCACAACTGCTTTATCAGGACAGGGTTCGCGACCAAATGCGCCACACGCAAGGCCGTATCACCAGAAAGTACTGTTCCCAGCCCCAATTTCGCGGCGCAACATGTTGATGCTCGGGAAAATTTCACTGGCGAACTTTTACGCCCGCAGTAATTTACCCCTTGGGCGGATACGTCCGATTTCGCGAAATGGAGAGCCAAAATGGCCTGGAAAGCCCCCAAGATCGTCGAAGTGCCCTGCGGCATGGAAATCAACATGTATGTGAGCGCCACCCGCAAGTAAGCGGTTGGTGAGTATGCGTTCTGCGCAGGTGGGTCTTTCGCTCACGATCCGTTTCCGAACGATGGAAACTGTGTCGGGCTAGGATCCACCTGGCGACGTTGCCTCCAGGAGACGGATCATGCTTCGCGTCGTCGTCCTGGGCGCCGGGGCTGGCGGCGGTGTCCCGCAATGGAATTGCGGGTGTGAGGGCTGCCGGGCGGCCCGCAGCTTTGGACATGAACTATATCGAACCCAGGCCTCGGTCGCCTTCACCGGCGACGGCGAGCACTGGTTCCTGATTAACGCCTCCCCTGATTTGCGCCAGCAATTGAATGCGACGCCGCAGCTGCATCCCAAGGCAGGCGCGCTGCGCCATACGCCTGTTGCAGGCGTGATCCTCACCAACAGCGAAGTCGATGCGGTCACGGGCCTGCTGTCGATGCGGGAGGGCTCGCCCTTCACGGTCTATGCGCATGAGAAGGTGCTGGCGATCCTGGCCAGCAACAGCATCTTCAACGTGCTGAACGAGAAGAACGTCAAGCGCCAGCCGATCGGGATCAGCGAGCCCTTCGAGCCGCGGTTGCCCGATGGCGCGCGCTCAGGCCTCGAAGTGTTGCCGTTCGCGGTGCCGGGCAAGTCGGCGTGGTATCTCGAAGGCAAGGCGCATCCGGGCGGCGAGAGCGGCGACGGCGATACGCTGGGCCTGAAGATCACCGACAAGTCCACCGGCAAGTGCTTTTATTTCATCGCCGCGTGCGCCGAGGTCACTGACGCGCTGAAGGCCGAGATCGACGGCGCTTCGCTGGTGTTCTTCGACGGCACCGTCTGGCAGGACGACGAGATGATCAAGGCCGGCCTCGGCCATAAAACCGGCAAGAGCATGGGCCATGTCGCGATGTCCGGCGACGATGGTGCGATTGCACGGTTGGCAGATCGCAAGATCGACAGGAAGATATTTCTGCATATCAATAACTCGAACCCGGCGCTGCTGCCCGCCTCGCCTGAACGCAAGACGGCTGAGGCGGCGGGCTGGCAGATACCGGCCGACGGAACGGAGATCGTGCTGTGAATGCCCTGTCCATGACTGGAATGACTGCGCTCTCGATCGGCAAGGACATCAGGCTGAATTCGGCCGAGGAGCTGGAGGCGACGCTGCGCCATATCGGCGCCACGCGCTATCACAGCCTGCATCCGTTTCATAAGCAGCTGCACGGCGGCAAGCTCAACAAAGGCCAGGTGCAAGCCTGGGCGCTGAACCGCTACTATTACCAGAGCACGATCCCGATCAAGGACGCGGTGGTGATCTCGCGCTTCCGCGATCGCGCGACGCGGCTCGAATGGCGCCACCGCATCGAGGATCATGACGGCGATGTCGGCAGCGAAGGCGGCATCGAGCGCTGGCTGAAGCTGACCGATGGCCTCGGGCTCGACACGGCCTATGTGGAATCGACCGAAGGGATTCTGCCGGCAACGCGCTTCGCGGTGGAGGCTTACGTCCACTACTGCCGCGAGAAGAGCCCGCTGGAGGCGATCGCCTCCTCGCTCACCGAACTGTTCGCGCCGAACCTGCATGAAGAGCGCATCGCCGGCATGCTTGAGCATTACGACTTCGTCAACCCTGATATCATGAGCTACTTCAAGCGCCGCCTGACGCAGGCGCCGCGCGATGCCGGCTTTGCGCTCGATTACGTCAAGGCGCACGCCACGACGCCGGAGCAGCGCGCGCAGGTCTGCAACGCGCTGATCTTCAAGACCAACGTGCTGTGGGTGCAGCTCGATGCGCTCCAGCACGCTTATGTCGAAGGCAACATTCCGCCGGGCGCGTTCGTGCCCAAAGCGAGTTAAGGGATTATTGCAATGGCCGGGCCGCGGAACATCAGCGTCAGCGAGGCGAGCCGGCCGGTGCTGCCGCGGCACGCCAAACTCAAATATGACGAGACGCGCAAGGTCTGGGTGATCCTCGCGCCGGAGCGCGTGCTGGCGCCGGATGAAATCGCCGTCGAAGTCCTGCAGCTCTGCGACGGCAAGCGCAGTGTCGGTGACGTCTCCGATCAGCTCGCGGCGAAGTACGCCGCGCCTCGCGAGGCGATCCTCGCCGATGTCATCGTCATGCTGCAGGATCTCGCCGACAAGGGCTTTCTCACGGAAGCCCGGGAGAAGACGCCATGAGCGATGTGCTCCCGACCATCCCGCCTGACGTTAGCGACAGCCTCGCGGTGCTGGAGAAGCAGCGCTCGACGGCGGAGACCTTCGGCATTCCGCTCGCCGTGCTGCTCGAGATCACCCATCGCTGCCCGCTGCAATGTCCCTATTGCTCCAATCCCGTGGAGCTCGATCGCTCGGGCAAGGAGCTGACCACTGAGGAGTGGAAGAAGGTGCTGAGCGAGCTCGCCGAGATCGGCGTGCTGCAGGTGCATTTCTCCGGCGGCGAGCCGACGGCGCGGAAGGACCTCGTCGAGCTGGTCAAGCACGCCAGCGACGTTGGCCTCTACACCAACCTCATCACCTCGGCCGTGCTGCTGACGCGCGAGCGGCTGAGCGAGTTGGCTGACGCCGGGCTCTGCCATGTGCAGATCTCGTTCCAGGGCATCGAGGAGGGCCTTGCCGATCGCGTTGCCGGCTACAAGGGCGGCCACCGCAAGAAGCTCGAAGTCGCCAAATGGACGCGCGAGCTGGATCTGCCGCTCACCGTGAACGCCGTGATGCACCGGCAGAATTTGCATCAACTCCCCGACATCATCCAGATGTCCATCGATCTCGACGCCGACCGGCTCGAGGTCGCCAATGTCCAATATTACGGCTGGGCGCTGAAGAACCGCGCCGCGCTGATGCCGACGGTCGCGCAGCTCGACGAATGCACCCGCATCGTCGAGGAGGCGCGCGAGCGACTGAAGGGCCGGCTTACGATCGACTACGTCGTCCCCGATTATTACGCACTGCGGCCAAAGAAATGCATGGGCGGCTGGGGCCGGCAGTTCTTCAACATCTCGCCGGCCGGCAAGGTGCTGCCTTGCCATGCCGCCGAGAGCATCACCGGGCTCGATTTCGAATCCGTGCGCTCAAACCATTCGATCGCCTGGATCTGGCAGAACTCCGACGCTTTCAACCGCTATCGCGGCACCGGCTGGATGAAGGAGCCGTGCAAGACCTGCGAATTCCGCGAGGTCGATTTTGGCGGCTGCCGCTGCCAGGCCTTCGCGCTGACCGGCGATGCCGCCAACACCGATCCGGCCTGCGCACTGTCGCCGCTGCACGAGACCATCTTCAAGCAGGCCGAGCGCGAGGCCGAGGGCGAGACCAATCGCTTCCTCTATCGCAACTTCGCCGGCGGCACCCTGGAATCCGAGAATAATGCCTGACGCCGACGCGGCCGTTTCAGCCAAACGCGCCGATCCCTTTGCGCCGCTGACCTCCGACATGCTCGACGTCGGCGACGGCCACGAGCTCTACGTCGAAAGCGTCGGCCGCGCCGACGGCATTCCCGCGATCTATTTGCATGGCGGCCCTGGCTCCGGCTGCCAGCCCGATCATCGCCGTCTCTTTGATCCCGAGCGCATGCACGCCATTCTGTTCGACCAGCGCGGCTGCGGCCGCAGCCGTCCGAAGGGATCGCGCGAACACAACACGACTACGCATCTGATCGCTGACATGGAGAAAATCCGCGAGAAGTTCGGCATAGCGCGCTGGATGGTGGTCGGCGGCTCCTGGGGCGCGACGCTGGCGCTGGCCTATGCGCAGGCCCATCCCGAGCGCGTTTCGGGCATCGCGCTGCGTGCGACGTTTCTGGGCACGCAAGGAGAAGTCGAGACCGCTTTCACCTCGCGGCTCGCGCAATTCTATCCGGCGCTGCACGAGGATTTCCTGAGCGTGCTGCCGGCTGAGGAACGCGCGCGACCGGTGGAGGCCTATTATCGCCGCATCCTCGATGCCGATCCCGCCGTGCACGGACCGGCTTCGCGGGCCTGGCACGACACCGAGCGCGCTTTGTCGGAGCACAAGGCGGCCAAGACGCGCATTGACCTTGCCTCACTGAACACCTGGCGCACGCTGCCGGCCACGCCGTTCATGGAGGCACATTATTTCGTCAACAACTCCTTCATGAGCGAAGACCAGTTACTGCTAAATGCAGGCAAGCTCGAAGGCATCCCCGGCATCATCGTGCAGGGACGCTACGATTTGTTGTGCCCTCCTGAGACATCCGCACGGCTTGCGAAGGTTTGGCCGGGTTCCGAGGTCAGGATCGTGGAAGAAGCCGGACATTCGCTCTATGATGCCGGCGTGCGGGACGCGGTCATGAGGTCGATCGCCGATCTCGCGTCGAAGGCCGCGCGCTAACGCGCGAAACAAGGACAACAAGAACAATGCCGCTCGCAGGGACGGGCATGCTGCTGACGTCGATGAACATCGACGCGGCGGACGAAGCCGATTTCAATCGCTGGTATGATCGCGAGCATCTGGAAGAGCGCGTCGCGATCGAGGGGTTCCTGGAGGCGCGCCGTTATGTCGCGCACGCGGCCAACCCCAAGTATCTCTCGCTGTATTCGACTGCGACGCTGGACGTGCTCGACAGTCCCGCCTACCGGGCGCGGCTCGCCGACCAGACCGAATGGTCGCGACGGACCATGGCGCATTTCAAGAACATGCTGCGCGTCGTCGCGCGCATCACCATCAGCAAGGGCACCGGCCGCGGCGCCGCGCTCGGTCTGGTGCGACTGCGTCCCACAGCCGATAATGCCAGCGCGTGGCGTGATGCACTGCAAGAAAAGCTGGCGCCGCAGATGCGCGAAGGCATTATCTCGATGCATCTGCTTGAGAGCGAGCCTGAATTATCGGGCGCCACGGCGAATATCCCGGCAGTGCGCAACGAAGGTGCACGCGACTGGTTCGTGCTGATCGACGGCACGCATGTCGGCGCGGTCTCGGCCGTCATCGCCGAACGCTTCACCGGCCCGGCCGCGGCGCCCTTCCCGCTCCCCGTCTCCGTGGGCACCTATGGGCTGATGTGGGACCTCGCGAAGAGCGATATCGCGCGGAGCTGAGATTGCTGCGCTGCGCGCCCACGCCGTCATTGCGAGCGCAGCGAAGCAATCCAGAGTCTCTCCGCGGAGACACTCTGGATTGCTTCGTCGCAAGGGCTCCTCGCAATGACGGGGATGGAGTGGCGCGCAAACCATTCAATGCTGCACCGCCACATGAATGCCCACGGCTGTTAATGCTGTGTGCGCTTGGCTCCCATGAAAGCCGGTGATCTCGCAAATTTGCCGTTGTGCTTCGGAACCGTTCTAATAAGCTAACCCGATGACGTCATTCAGAAACCAGATCGCCGCGCGTTAAGCGTCGACAAGCTCAAAGAAAAGGCCGCCGGGTCTTTGAGCCTGCGCGGACGAGGGTAGGAATGAAACCGACCGATATCGCGGCCCCCGACTACTTTCATAAAGTGGTCGATTGTCAGTGGGCTTGTCCTGCACACACCCCGGTTCCCGAATACATCCGACTGATCGCGCAAGGCCGTTACAGCGACGCCTACATGATCAATTGGAAATCGAACGTGTTTCCCGGAATTCTGGGGCGCACCTGCGATCGTCCATGCGAGCCGGCATGCCGCCGCGGACGCGTCGAGGAGACACCGGTGGCGATCTGTCGCCTCAAGCGCGTCGCAGCCGACTTCAAGGACGACATCACGCAGCGCCTGCCGCACCCGACTGCGAAGAACGGCAAGCGCGTTGCGTTTGTCGGCGGTGGTCCGGCCTCGCTGACGGTGGCGCGCGATCTGGCGCCTCTCGGCTATCACTGCACCGTGTTCGACGGCGATCCCGAAGCCGGCGGCATGATGCGGACGCAGATCCCGAAATTCCGCCTGCCCAATTCCGTCATCGACGAGGAGACCGGCTACATCCTCAACCTCGGCGTCGAGTTCAAAGGCGGTCACCGCATCGAGAGCATGAAGGCGCTGCTCGCGGAAAAATATGACGCGATCTTTGTGGGCTCCGGCGCGCCGCGCGGCCGCGAGCTGGACATTCCCGGTCGCAAGGAAGCAGCTAGCAACATTCATATAGGCATCGACTGGCTCTCGTCGGTCTCGTTCGGCCACACCGACAAGATCGGCAAGCGCGTGATCGTGCTCGGTGGCGGCAACACCGCGATGGATTGCTGCCGGACCGCGCGCCGCCTCGGCGGCGAGGACGTCAAGGTGATCGTGCGCTCCGGCTTCGAGGAGATGAAGGCTTCGCCCTGGGAGAAAGAGGACGCGATCCATGAGGATATCCCGATCCTCAACTTCCTCGTCCCGGTCTCCTTCATCCACGACAACGGCAAGCTCACCGGAATCACCTTCCAGAAGGTGAAGGCCGAATACGACGCCAAGGGTCGCCGCAACCTCGTTCCATCAGGCGAGCCCGACCAGACCTTCGAATGCGACGACGTGCTGGTCGCCGTCGGCCAGGAGAATGCCTTCCCCTGGATCGAGCAGGATTGCGGCATCGAGTTCGACAAATGGCACATGCCCAAGGTCGATCCGAAGACCTTCGTCTCGACCAACCCGAAAGTGTTCTTCGGCGGCGACGCCGCGTTCGGCCCGAAGAACATCATCTGGGCGGTGGCGCAGGGGCACGATGCCGCGCTGTCGATCCACAAGCTGCTCTCGGGCGAAGACATCACCGAACGGCCGCTGCCGGAGGTGAATGTCTCGTCGCAGAAGATGGGCATCCACGAATGGAGCTATGACAACGACATTTCCGTCGACAAGCGCTTCAAGGTGCCGCATCGCGACAAGGTGATCGCGCTGAAGGATATCCGCACCGAGGTCGAGCTCGGCTACGACGTCAAGCTCGCGCTCGGCGAAGCCCACCGCTGCCTGAATTGCGACGTTCAGACCGTGTTCTCGACCTCGCTCTGCATCGAGTGCGACGCCTGCGCCGACATCTGCCCGATGGACTGCATCACCTTCACCAACAATGGTGAAGAAGACGATCTACGCCATCGTCTGAAGGCGCCCTCGCCGCATCCGGACCAGGATCTCTATGTCTCGTCCGATCTCAAGACCGGGCGGGTGATGGTCAAGGACGAGGACGTCTGCCTGCATTGCGGGCTGTGCGCCGAGCGTTGTCCCACCGGTGCCTGGGACATGCAGAAATATTTCATCGAGATGACTCACGCAGGTTCGACATGTCCGACAAAAAGCCGATCAGCAGCGTAAACGACTTCGTCGTCCGCTTCGCCAACGTCAACGGCTCGGGTTCGGCCAGCGCCAACGAGATGTTCGCGCGGTCGATCCTGCGTCATGGCGTACCGGTGTCGCCGCGCAATATCTTCCCCTCCAACATCCAGGGCCTGCCGACCTGGTACGAGGTGCGCGTGACCGAAGCCGGCCATCTCGGCGCCCGCGGCGGCGTCGACATGATGGTGGCGATGAACCCGCAGACCTGGGACAAGGACGTCGCCGGCATCGAGCCCGGCGGCTATCTGTTCTACGATTCCACCAAGCCGATGCCGTCGACCAAGTTCCGCGACGACATCACCGTGATCGGCGTCCCCTTAACCGCGATCACCAACTCGACCTACACCGATCCGCGTCAACGCCAGCTGTTCAAGAACATCATCTATCTCGGCGCGCTCTCGGCGCTGCTCGACATGGATCCGAAGCTGATCGAGCAGCTGATCGGCGAACAGTACAAGGGCAAGGAGAAGCTGCTCTCCTCCAACGTCCACGCGCTGCATCTCGGCCGTGATTGGGCGCTGCAGAATTTGAAATGCCCGATCGGGCTGCGCATCAAGAAGGCCGACAAGGTCGGCGATCGCATCTTCATCGAGGGCAACAGCGCAGCTGCGCTCGGCGCCGTCTATGGCGGCGCGACCGTGTGCGCCTGGTATCCGATCACGCCGTCGTCCTCGGTGGCGGAGGCCTTCACTGCACATTGCAAGAAGTACCGGCACGATCCCGCGACCGGCAAGGCCAAATACGCGATCGTGCAGGGCGAGGACGAACTCGCCTCGATCGGCATCGTGATCGGCGCCTCCTGGAACGGCGCGCGGTCCTTCACCGCGACCTCCGGCCCCGGCATCTCGCTGATGACCGAGTTCATCGGCCTTTCATACTTTGCCGAGATCCCGGCCGTGATCATGAACATCCAGCGCGCCGGCCCCTCCACGGGCATGCCGACGCGCACTCAGCAATGCGACGTCATCGCCTGCGCCTATGCTTCGCATGGCGACACCAAGCATGTGCTGCTCTTCCCCGAAGATCCGGCTGAGGCGTTCGAGTTCGCGGCGGCGGCCTTCGATCTCGCCGAGCGGCTGCAGACCACGATCTTCCTGATGCTCGACCTCGACATCGGCATGAACCACCGGCTCTGCCGCCCGCTCAAGTGGGACGATGCCAAGCAGTATGACCGCGGCAAGGTGATGACCGCGGAGATGCTGGACGAGGGCCGCGACTTCGGCCGCTACCTCGACGTCGACGGCGACGGCATTCCCTACCGCACCTATCCCGGCACGCATCCGACCAAGGGCTCCTACTTCACCCGCGGCACCTCGCGCGATCGCTATGCGCGGTACTCGGAAGAAGGCTCGGTTTACGCCGACAACATGCAGCGCCTCGTGCGCAAGTTCGAGACCGCGCAGGATCTCGTGCCGCGGCCGCTGCAGGCCAATGCGGAACGCCCCACCAAATATGGCGTGATCTATTTCGGCTCGACCTCGCCGGCAATGGACGAAGCAATCGGACTTCTGGAGGCGCGCGGGCACCAGCTCGATCGCCTGCGCATCCGCGCGTTTCCGTTCCACTCCAGCGTCGCAAGCTTCCTCGCCGAGCACGACTTCGTCTATGTCGTCGAGCAGAACCGCGACAGCCAGCTCCGTCAGCTCATCGTCAACGAGAACGGCATCGATCCCGTCCGGCTCGTGCCGATCGTGCATTATGACGGTACCCCGATTACCGCCCGCTACATCGCAAAAGCCATAGGCGACCACCAAGATCACCTCAAGGTGACCCCGCTCCGCAAGGCCGTGTCATGACCTACGCGTTGCTCTCTCCGTCGTCATGCCCGGACTTGATCCGGGCATCCACGCCTTCCTTCCCCGCCGCCAAGACGTGGATGGCCGGGTCAAGCCCGGCCATGACGGGCTTGGAATCGCAGGTGCTCGCATGACCTACATCGCAAAGCCGAAATTCTCTCATCCCGGCCTAAAGAAGAACGACCTCGGCTACACGCATCGCGACTACGAAGGCAAAATCTCGACGCTATGCGCCGGCTGCGGCCATGACTCGATCACGGCCTCGATCATCGAGGCCTGCTACGAGCTCTCAATCGAGCCGCACCGGGTGGCAAAGATCTCCGGCATCGGCTGCTCGTCGAAAACACCGGACTATTTCCTCGGCAATTCGCACGGCTTCAACTCCGTGCACGGGCGCATGCCCTCCGTGTTGACCGGCGCCAACCTCGCCAACCGCGATTTGATCTATCTCGGCGTTTCCGGCGATGGCGATAGCGCTTCGATCGGCTTCGGCCAGTTCGCGCATTCGATCCGGCGCGGCGTCAACATGACCTATATCGTCGAGAACAACGGCGTTTACGGCCTGACCAAGGGCCAGTTCTCGGCCACCGCAGACCGCGGCTCGAAGTCGAAAAAGGGTGTCACCAACACCGACAACGCCATCGACCTCGTCGCGATCGCGCTGCAGCTCGGTGCGACCTTCGTGGCGCGCTCGTTCTCCGGCGACAAGAACCAGCTGGTGCCGCTGATTGCGGCCGCGATCGGCCACAAGGGCGCGTCCTTCATCGACGTCATCAGCCCCTGCATCGCCTTCAACAACCATGCCGGCTCGACCAAGAGCTTCGATTACGTCCGCGAGCACAATGACGCCGTGAACCGGCTCGACGTGCTGGTCGGTCGCGATCCCATCGCCGTCGACTACGCACCGGGCACGGTGCAGGTGGTCGAGCAGCACGACGGCAGCAAGCTCGCGCTGCGCAAGATCGACGCCGATTACGATCCGCACGACCGTCTGGGCGCCCAGACCTTCCTCGCCAAGCACGCCGCCAAGGGTCAGATTGTCACCGGGTTGCTCTATGTCGACCCTGATGCGGACGATCTGCACGCCCACCTCAACACGGTCGAGACGCCGCTCAACACGCTGGAAGCGGATACGCTCTGCCCGGGATCGTCGGTGCTGGAAAAATTCAACGCCAGCCTGCGGTGAGATGTCCGTAGCATCCGTAATGTCGCCCCGGATTCCGTCATTGCGAGCGTAGCGAAGCAATCCAGACTCTGTCTGTGGAGGCAGTCTGGATTGCTTCGTCGCAAGAGCTCCTCGCAATGACGGCGGAAATAGTTGATGGACGCGGGCAGCGAGAAGAGGGCATCACACCCTAGCCGACGAGCTCTGGCTTAGCCTCGTGTTCCGGTGCGGCCTGTTCCACAACGGCCGGCCGTCCGGCGCCCCAATATTGCTTGCAGGTCTCGAGCAATGTTTCGACATCCGTGGTCAGGCCGCCGGCATTGACGATCACGCTGTCGGTGCCGAGCGCCTTGTTCATCAACGCCAGGGCTTGGGTCGCAAATCCGCCGGAGAAACGCTGGGCGATGAGCGGATCGACCTTGAGCACCACGAATTTCTGACCGCGCTGCTCCCACAGGAAAATCTTGCGCACGGCGCTCCAGGCGATGGTCTCGTCCGCGAGTCGGGTATCGCGGATGCCGACACGGCTGATGAAGACCTGCGGCTGCCTCGCGGCGACCAACCGCCACAGCATCCTGCAACAGATAAGACCGAAAAACACGGCGCCGGCATAACAGGCGTCGACCGCGAGCCTGGCGATGTTGTTGCCATCGTGCCAGCTGAATGCGAGCGCAGCGCAGAGTACCGTCAGCAGTAAGCTGCCGCCGAAGAACATCAACAGCCGGGCCCGCGAATAGCCGATGGCGAGATTGGGCAAGTTCTGACTTTCGGACATTTCGATCGCCTCCAGCCAATTCAAACAACCAGGAGGGTCCATGCACGCCCCTCCCGGCAAGGGTTAAGCCTGGAACCTTGCGCGAGGCTGCCCCCAAGCGGTGTGCTTGAACGCGTGGCGCTCGGCTTGCGACTAACCGCCAGTTGGCCTGACGTAACTGGTAGCGACCATGAAGCTTGCCCTCATCCTTCCGCTTGTCCTTGCCGCCTGCATCGGCGCTGCCCGAGCCGAGGACGCCGACGACATCCACGAGGCGACCGCGACTGAGGCCACGGCCTTCAACGCGCGCATGTATGCCGGCACGCCCGGCAAGACCGCCTATGCCTGCTTCGTGCGTCGCTACGATGCCGAGCATCTCGCCCAGCATCCGAAGCAGAAGGTGGCTTCGATGAAGCTGCTGGTCTCGGCGGAGACCGATGCGGAGGACAAGCAACTCCACCACTCGTTCCGGATCGGCTTTAGGTATCGCCACCGCAGCGGCGATTTCGACTCCAGCGGCTCCTGCCACCACACGGTGTTCACCAAGGAGGGCAACGAAGTCCGCCTCGGCTGCGGCATCGATTGCGAGGGCGGCGGCCTCGGCATTGCGCTGACGAAGGACGACAGGTCGGCTGTCGTGCGGCTCGAAAGCATCAGGATCTGGCTGCACAACAAGCCAACTGAGGAAGAGGACCGAACGCTGGTCGCCGGCAGCGATGACGGGATCTTCCGGCTCGACCGGACCGACACCAGCGAATGCGCCGCGCTGGCAACCGATCGCAAGGAACTCGCCGCGCTCCGTCACAAGTGATATGTCTCCGGCAAAGCTGCTATTTGCGCATGATCTTTTCGGAAAACCGCTTCACACTCTTCCGGATCATGCGTCGAGGAGATCATCATGAACCGCCGGAACATCTTGTGGAGCACCGTCTCGGCGCTGGGCGCAGCCTTTGCCGCCTCGCGCGCCAACGCCGCGACTGAAAAGGCTGCGACTGAACCTGGCAAGTCGGACAAGCTGAAGGTCGTCTATCACCTCGCCGACGCCGACAAGGTCAATTTCGTGCTCGGCAATATCCAGAACCACATCGATGGCGTCGGCGGCCCCGACCACATCACGCTTGCGCTTGTCATCCACGGGCCGGCGCTGAAGGCGTTTCACTGGGCGCAGGCCAACCCTGACATCAGCGGCCGCATCAGTAATTTCGCCAAGGACGGCGTAGAGCTCGCTGCCTGTGCCAACACGATGAAGGCCCAGAACATCACGCTGACGGACCTGCTGCCGGGCTTCGTGAGCGCGGAAAAGGGCGGCGTGGTTCGTTTGGCCGAGCTGCAGTCGCAGGGGTATCTTTATCTGAGGCCGTGAGGGCGTTCGCGAGAGCCCCCCGCTATTTCCTCCGTCATTGCGAGCGACTTGTCCGCCATAGCTCGAAGAGCGACGGCGGAAGCGAAGCAATCCAGACTTTCTCCGCGGAGACAGTCTGGATTGCTTCGTCGCTTCGCTCCTCGCAATGACGGGTGGGGAGGCGCTTGACAGACCCATAACTCCCTGGTTATGAATTAATCCATAACTACAGAGTTATGGATTTCGCATGTCCACCGCGCCTGATCTTCTTTTCCGGACGCTGGCCGACCCCACGCGGCGGGCGATCTTCGAGCGGCTGTGCCGCGAGGGCGAGCAGACGGTCGGGGCACTGACGGCGCGATCGGGCGTTTCCCAACCGGCGGTTTCAAAACATCTCGGCGCGCTGAAACAGGCGGGCCTGGTGCGCGACCGCCATGAGGGACGCCAGACCCATTACAGCGCCCAGCCCGGCGCGCTCAATCCGCTGATCGACTGGACCAGCCAGATGGCGGGCTTCTGGCAAAACCGGCTCGATGCGCTCGACGATCTCCTGAAGAGGATGGACCAATGATCGAAGCTGCGACCGAAACACGTTCCATGGTCATCGAGCGCGAGTTTTCCTATCCGCCCGAGCGGCTGTGGCGCGCGCTGACGCAGCCGCATCTGATCGAGGAATGGCTGATGAAGAACGACTTCAAGCCGACGGTCGGCCACCGCTTTAATCTGCGCGGCGAATGGGGCGGCGTGCTGGACTGCGAGGTGCTCGCCATCGAGCCGCAGCGCTCGCTCGCCTACACCTGGAATTTCACGCATGAGGACGCGGCCTACGACCTCAAGAGCATCGTGACGTTCACGCTCACCCCACAAGGCGCAGGCACGCATCTGCGCGTCGAGCAGGCGGGCTTCCGCCCTAGCCAGAAGCAGGCTTATGGCGGTGCACATGCGGGCTGGAAACAGTTCTTCACCAAGCTGGACGATCTGCTGGCGCGGGCCGAATAGCCCATTTGGCGAAGGCTCTCGACCCACTCGTCATTGCGAGCGCAGCGAAGCAATCCAGACTTTTTCCACGGTGAGATTCTGGATTGCTTCGCTACGCTCGCAATGACACCGGGGTAACATTGGAGGCGAGATCATGAAGAAGACGACCATGGTGGCGAAGAAGGAGTCTGACGGGCCCTCGCCCTCGAAAATGATCGACGGCCGGATCAAGGAGCTCGGCGACTGGCGCGGCGAGGTGCTGAAGCGCATCCGCGCGCTGATCAAGGAAGCCGATCCCGAGGTCGTCGAGGAATGGAAATGGCGCGGCGTTCCCGTGTGGGAGCACGACGGCATCATCTGCACCGGAGAGACCTACAAGGCCGTCGTGAAGCTGACCTTTGCCAAGGGCGCGGCGCTGGATGATCCGGCCGGGCTGTTCAATTCCAGCCTCGATGGCAACGTGCGGCGCGCGATCGATATCGCCGAGGGCGCTGATATCAACGAGAAGGCGATGAAGGCGCTGATCCGCGCGGCGGCGGAGCTGAATGCGTCGAAGGCCAAGAAGAAGCCGGCGAAGAAGAGCTGAGGTCGGGCGGCGGCGTTACGCCACCGCCGCCGGGACCGGGCGCGGGCTGACGACGTATTCGCGCAGCACCTTGTCGCTGGCGTCGACCTCGATCAGTGCGACGTCGTAGGTCCAGAGATCGGCCAGATGCTGCAGCACCCTTTTGGTGTCGGTTTCGTTGAGCTGCGAGCCCTTGATGACGCGGTGATGCAGGATCAGCCGGCGGTCGCCGGAGAGATCGACATCGACCACCTCGATATTGGCGTCGATGAAGCCGACATCGTGCTGCCGTGCCAGCTCGCGGCGGACACGACGGAAGCCGCGCTCGTCATGGATGGCGTCGACGCGGATGCCGGCGCGCTCTTCGGGATCGTCGTGCAGATGGAACATGCGGAAGTGCCGCATCAGCCGCGGGCTCAGGAATTGGCCGATGAAGCTCTCGTCGCGGTAATTGGCCCAGACGTCGCGCAGCACGCCCATCACGTCGCCCTTGCCGGCGATGTCCGGGAACCATTCGCGGTCTTCGTCTTCCGGATTGGTGACGATGCGCTCGATGTCCTGCATCACGGCAAAGCCGAGCGCATAGGGATTGAAGCCTGAATAACGCGGATCGTCGAATTCGGGCTGGAACACTACATTGGTGTGTGATCCCAGGAATTCGAGGAAGTTGCCGTCGGTGATGCGACCCTGCTGATGCAGCTTGGTCATGATGCGATAGTGGACGTAGGTCGCCGTCCCCTCGTTCATCACCTTGGTCTGGCTCTGCGGATAGAAATATTGCGCGATGTGGCGGACGATGCGCAGCAACTCGCGCTGCCAGGGCGCCAGCCGCGGCGCGCTCTTCTCCAGGAAGTAGAGCAGATTTTCCTGGGGTAGGCCGAGCAACTTGCGGCGCCTTTCGAGCGAAATCGCAGACCTGGCCTTCGAGGCGCCCTTGGGCACGGTACGCCAGAGGTCGTTGAAGACTTCCTCCTCGTGCTGACGGCGACGCCCTGCCCGCTTCTCTTCCTCGCGCAAATCCAGCTGCTTCTTGCCGGGATAGCGGTCGATGCCATGCGACATCAGCGCATGCGCGGCGTCCAGCGTACGCTCGACCTCGGTGCGGCCGTAGCGCTCCTCGCACTGCATGACGTAGTTCTTGGCGAAGTCGAGATAGTCGAGAATGCCTTCGGCATCGGTCCACTGCTTGAACAGATAATTGTTCTTGAAGAAATGGTTGTGGCCGAAGGCAGCGTGCGCGATCACCAGCGTCTGCATCGTCGCCGTGTTCTCCTCCATGAGATAGGAGATGCAGGGCGAGGAATTGATCACGATCTCATAGGCAAGGCCCATCAGGCCCTTGCGATACGACGCCTCGTGATACGCGAAGTGCTTGCCGAACGACCAATGCTTGTAGAACAGCGGCATGCCGACGGACGAATAGGCATCCAGCATCTGCTCTGCGGTGATGACTTCGATCTGGTTCGGGTAGACGTCGAGCCCGAGATCCTTCAGCGCCACCTCCTCGCAGGCATCGGTGATGCGCTGCAAGGTGTGGAAATCCCAATCGGCGCCTTCGAACAAGCGTTCCGTCATGGAGCGGCTTTCTCCTGAGCATTTTCGCGGCGCTGGAACAGATCGTGGAACACCGGGAAGATCTCGCTGCGCTCGCTGACCTTGCGCATCGAGAGCGGTGCGCCAGAATTGCGCAGGCGCTCGTAGAGGGTCCAGAGCGAGGAATCGGAGAGATCGAAGGCGCTGCCACCGGACTCACCAACCTCGAGATAGGCGAAGAACTGGCAAACCGGCAAAACCTTCTCGGTCAGCAGCATGCCGGTGAGCTCGCCATCGGAATAGGAATTATCGCCGTCGGAAGCTTGCGCCGCGTAGATATTCCAGTCCGACGGATTGAAGCGCTCGCGCACGATCTCGTGCATCGCCTGCAGCGCGCTGGAGACCAGCGTGCCGCCCGACGCCGGGCCGTAGAAGAAGGTCTGTTCGTCGACCTCTTCGGCGCGATCGGTGTGACGGATGAATACGATCTCGACATGCTTGTAGCGCCGCTTCAGGAACACGTAGAGCAGCATATAGAAGCGCTTGGCGAGATCCTTCATGTGCTCGGACATCGAGCCCGAGACGTCCATCAGGCAGAACATCACGGCTTGCGCGACCGGCCGCGGCACCTTCTCGTAGCGGCGATAGCGGATGTCGAGCGGGTCGATGAAGGGAATACGCTTGGTCTTCGCCTTCAGCCTTTCGAGCTGGGCAAGAAGCTCCGCGCGCTCGTCCTCGTCGGTGCAAGCCTCGATCGCCACTTCCAGCTCCTCGATCTCGTCCTTGCGGGGACGCTTGAGCGCGATGCGGCGGGCGAGCGCGAGCTTCACCGTCCGGCTCACCGAGATGTTGGCGGGCGAACCTGATGTAGTGTAGCCGGCGCGCTGGATGCCTTCGCTCTCGGTCTGCGCGACCTTGCGCTTGGCAAGATCGGGCAGTTCGAGATCGTCGAGGAAGAGATCGACGAACTCGTCGCGGCTGAGCACGAAGCGGAAGGCGTCCTCGCCATCGCCCTCACCCGGACCGGAATCCTTGGCGCTGCCCTGACCGGAGCGCTGGAGATAATCGCCCTCGATGAACTTCTTGTTTCCGGGCAACACCATGTCGCGCGTCCCGCCTTCACGGCGGAACCGCGGCTCGTGCATGCCGTCGAGTGGTATCGTGACCTCACCACCCTCCAGGACGTCCTTAATCTCTCGTTCCTGCGAGGTCTTCTTGACGGCGCCCTGCACCAGGGATTTGGCCCGACGCAAGAACCGCTGCCGGTTCTCAAGACTCTTGCCGCCCGGATTCAGGCGCCTGTCAATAATATGAATGGCCACTTTCTCATCCGCCTCAACCGGCTTGCTTCACGCGCATGTACCATTCGACCAGTCGGCGAACCTGACGCTCGGTGTAGCCGCGCTCCACCATGCGTGCGACGAACTCGCCGTGCTTCTTCTCTGTCTCGCCGTCCTTCTTCGAACCAAACGAGATGACCGGAAGCAGGTCCTCGACCTGAGAGAATATCCGCTTTTCGATCACATCGCGAATCTTCTCGTAGGACGTCCAGGTCGGATTCTTGCCGCCGTTCTGGGCCCGGGAGCGTAACGAGAATTTGACGACCTCGTTGCGGAAGTCCTTGGGGTTGGCGATGCCCGCCGGCTTCTCGATTTTCGTCAATTCCTGGTTCAACAATTCGCGATCGAGCAGCTGCCCGGTGTCGGGATCCTTGAAG
>JAEWHT010000151.1 GCA_023387695.1 Pseudomonadota bacterium
GCTTAAGGTCATCCAGGATCGCCCCAACTATGTCGGCGGCGATAGCATCGGCAGAGGCCAGCGCCACCCTGCGGCGACCCGGCTCGCCATGAATGCCGACACCCATTTCCATCTCGTTGTCGGCCAGCGTGAAGTTCGGCCGGCCCGCTGCGGGAACGGTGCATGGCAGCAGCGCCACACCCATCGAGCGGGTGCGTCGGTTGACATCATCGCCAAGCGTCTTGAGCGCGGCGAGCGGCATGCCTTTCTCTGCTGCGGCGCCGACCATCTTTTCGACGATCAGCGTGCCTGCGACACCGCGGCGACCGGTCGTGTACGTCGATTTCTCGACCGCAACGTCGTCATTGGTCACGACGCTCGCGATGTCGCGACCGGCCATTTCGGCCGCCATGGTGAAATTCATCACATCGCCTTCGTAATTCTTGACGATGAAGAGCACACCTGCCCCGGTGTCGACGGCCTCCGCCGCCTCAATCATCTGGTCCGGCGTCGGCGAGGTGAAAACCTGACCCGGACATGCGGCATCGAGCATGCCCTGACCGACAAAGCCCGCATGCAGCGGTTCATGGCCAGAGCCGCCGCCCGAGATGAGCGCGACCTTGCCCGTCTTCAAAGTACGGCGGCGCACGAACTTCCGCTCGGCACCAAGCTGCAGGATATCGGCATGGGCCGCTGCGAGACCGTCGAGACTCTCTTCGAGCACCGTATCGGCGCTGTTGATCAGCTTTTTCATGGCGTCCTCCCGGTTATCTTTTTGTAGCTTCGAATTCGTCAGCCGATGCTTTCGGCGTAGCGCGCGAGTTGAGCGGCAAAGTCGACGATCAGCTGCTCCAGCGCGCGATTTTTCTTGTCGTCGCCGAGATCCGGCACCGTCACGGTCACGACACGGGTGCGCGCCTCGCGATGGGCGCCGCGCAGTCGCCCCGGATGCGCGCGGCCATAGGCTTCGAGGAATGCGGCACGCTCGGTACCGGAGAGATGGCAGACCTCGAAGATGATCGCGACATGCTTGGCCGGGATCGGTACCAGATAGGCCGGATTGGTGATCTGGCTGACGAAGGAGCGGTTCTTGCCGAGCGCGGCCGCGAGCTTCAAGCGCGTCCCGGACGGCCGGTTGTCGAGGGCTCGCCGCAGGATCAGCTTGTAGTCTGCGACATTGCTGTCGCCCGGCCGGCTTGTGTCTTCGCCTGCATCATCACTCATGCGGTCACCCCTGCGATGGCGGCCTTGAGCCGCGCCACCGCAATCGGCGAGACCGAGAGCGTCGTCAAGCCCGTCGCCAGCAGTGCATTCGTCAAGCGTGTGTCAGCCCCGGCATCGCCGCAGAGCGAGACCTCGACACCGCGCTTGCGCCCGGCCTCGACCGTCCGCGCGATCAGCGCCAGCACCGCGGGATCGCCGGCATCATTGAGGTCGGCGACGGCGCCGATGTCGCGTGCGGCGGCCATCGTGTATTGGGTCAAATCATTCGACCCAATGGAATAGAACGCCGCATCAAATTCCTCCGCGCGCAGTGCTGCGGACGGGACCTCGACCATGATGCCTAGCGACGGTCGGGCACAAGCGATGCCCTTAGCCTTGAGGGCTCCGAACTCCGCATCCATCATCGCACCGGCACGATCGAGCTCGGAGGGGATCGCGATCATTGGCAGCATCACCTTCAGCGTCCCGTGGACGGCCGCACGACACAGCGCCCGCAACTGCACGCGAAATACCTCCGGCCGAGCTAGCGAGAGCCTGACTCCGCGGAGACCCATGAACGGATTGCGTTCATCGTCAACCGTCAAGCCGGCAATCGGTTTGTCGCCGCCGGCATCGAGGGTCCGGATCGTCACCGGCCGTCCTGCTGCCCATTCGAGAATGCGCCGATAAATCGCATATTGCGCATCCTCGCCCGGCAACCCCCTCGAACCCTCGAACAGAAATTCCGTCCGCACCAGACCGATGCCATCGCAGATGGCGGGATCGAGACCTTCGACGTCTTCGGGCGCGGCGACGTTGAGGAGGACAGCGATGCGCCGGCCGTCGGCCGTCACGGCCGGCTTGAGGCGGCCCGCGTCGGCCGCAATCTGTGCGGCGTTCGCGGCCGCCATCCGGTCCTCGAACAGGCGGCGCGTTTCGGGCTTGGGATCGAAGATCACGGTGCCGGTGTCGCCGTCAACCAGCGCCAATGACGGCGGCTGGCCGTTCCATGGCAATGGCCCCAATCCAACCACCATGGGAGCGCCGCGCGAGCGCGCGAGCATCGCGACATGCGACGACGGCGATCCGCTCGCGAGCGCGATGGCACCGCCACGAGTCCAGTCGACGGCCAGGAATGTCGAGGGCGAGATGTCGTCACCCATGACGACGGAATCGCCGGAGATCTTTGTGGTCGCATCCGCGCCATTTAGCGCTGCAAGCACGCGATCGCGGATGTCGACCAGATCCGCGGCGCGGGCCCGAAAATATTCCTCGTCCGCCGCACGATAGCCTGATATCTCGACGTCGAGCGCCGCGCGCCAGGCCTCGTCGGCAGCCGTACCGCCTGCAATAGCTTCGTAAGCGCCCTCCGAAAGCGCATCATCACCGAGCATCGCGACCTGGAATTCCAGTATCTCCGCGGCTTCGCCGTGGACAGTCGCGATCAGTTCGGCGAGCTCCACCGCGGCTCCCTCGATCGCAGCCTTCAGCGCTGCGGTCTCCTGAGCGGGATCACCCTTCGCCGCCCTGCTCGTCACTTCAGTCGTCAGCACGGCGACCGGACCGATGGCGAGGCCTGGCGAGGCGGGATGGCCGGTGAGATGGATCTCGCCCACGATTTTACGCCTCGCCGAAACCGTCATGCACCAGCGCCAGCATGGCCGCGAGCGCCGCATCACCATCGGGACCGGCGACGCGGAAATGCAGCGTTGCGCCTTGCGGCGCCTTCACGCGCATCACCTTCACCGGGCTCTTGGCGTCCGTCCACGGGCCCTCGGCGGCAAGCGCAATTTCGATCTTTGCGGTGAAGCCTTTCGCGCATTGCGTGAGCTTCACCGACGGCCGCGCGTGCAGGCCGACCGGATTGACGAGAACCGCCGAGGCGGTCAGCGGCGCAAACGTCTGAGCCGCCCGGTTGGCGTTGGCATCATGCATAGAATTCCTCCGCACTGCGCTTGACGGCGGCAAGCGATGAGCCGCCCGAAGATTCGGTCGCCGCGATCACAGCCCCCTCGACCACCGGGGCATTACAAACCAGGACGCGCGCGCGCCGATCTTCAGGCAACATCTCCACCGCCATCTCCGAATTGGTCTCGGCGCCGCCGAGATCGACAAGGATCGCGACGCCTGACGGTGACCAGGCGGTCTCGATCGCTTCGAGGATGCCAGCAACGTTCGTACCAAGCCCGCCATCGACATCGCCGCCGGTCCAGGCCAGCGGCACTGCGTCTCCGACCATCTGACGCACCATATCGGCCGCGCCTTCCGCGATTTTCGGCGAATGCGATACGATGACAATTCCGACGTTGCTCATGTATTGACCTCGAATTCCAGAGTCTCAACTGCTGCGCCGATCAGAAGCGACGCCGAGCGCGAGCCCGGGTCCATATGACCGATGGATCGTTCGCCCAGAAACGATGCGCGCCCGCGAATCGCCAGCATGGGCGTGGTGCGATCGGCGGCTTGCGCAGCTTCAGCCGCGATCGCCTTGGCATCGCCGCCGCCCGCAAGCAAGGCTTGCACAGGCACCAGGACATCCAGCAGCGTCTTCTGCCCCGCGTCTGAGCGACCACGCGCCTTGACGGCATCGATTGCCTTCTCCGTCGCAGCGACCAGATCAGCGCGGCTCGGCTGCTCCGGCAGCGCCTTCCCGAGTTCCATGAAGAATGTCCCGACCAGCGGCCCCGAGGCGCCGCCGACCTTCATCACCAACGTCATGCCGATCGCCTTCAACATTTCCGGGAGCGACTTGTCGGCGAGGCCAGGCAGTGCCGCGAGCACCGCCTCGAAACCGCGCTTCATGTTCAACCCGTGATCTCCATCGCCAATTGCCTGGTCGAGGCTCGTCAACTCATCCGCGTGCTCGATCACCGACCCAGCCAGCGCTCGCACCAATTTCTCTCTGGCTACCCGATCAAGGCTCATGCCGCTACCCTCCAGCCCTTCGCGTCGAAAAACAGCGGTTTGTTGAGACGGAGTGACACAACGTCTCCGGCGCCGAAGCCCGCCTCGGGATCAGCCAAAGTCACGACCGGTCGCCCGGCCAGATCGAGATGGAGATGGCTCTGGTCGCCGAGATGCTCGACCCGCTTGACGGTCGCCGAGACATCACCGCCGCCGCGCGCAATCGTCAGGTGCTCGGTCCGCGCACCAACTGTCTCCGCGCCGACCGGCGCTCCGCCGAACAGACCCGCCGGCAGCAGATTGATCACCGGCTGCCCGAGCCGCGCCGCGACATGCGCATTGACCGGGTTCTCGTAAATCTCCCGCGGCGTGCCGATCTGCATCAGCCGTCCGCTTTCGATTACGCCGATGCGCGACGCCATGGTCATCGCCTCGGTCTGATCGTGGGTGACATACAGAATCGTCGCGCCGAGTTCGATCTGGATCCGTTTGAGCTCAAGGCGGAGTTCACCGCGCAGCTTGGCATCAAGCGACGAAAGCGGTTCGTCCATCAGATAGATCGAGGGCGAACGAACCAGCGCCCGGCCAATCGCGACGCGCTGCATCTGCCCGCCCGACAGCTGTGTCGCCTTGTTATCCAGCTTGGTCTCGATATGAAGCAGACGCGCGATCTCCAGTACCTTGGCGCGGATATCCGCTTCGGGCACCCGGCGAGTCGGCGCGCGCAACGCGAACGCCATGTTGTCGAACACGGTCAGATGCGGGTACAGCGAATATTGCTGGAAGACGAAGGCGACGTCGCGGTCCGCCGGCGCATCGCCGGTCACGTCGCGCCCGTCGATGCGAATTGAACCTTGATCCGGCTGTTCCAAGCCAGCAACCAAGCGCAGAGCCGTGGTCTTGCCAGCGCCGGTCGGCCCCAGCAATGCAACGAATTCGCCGTTGCCGATGGTCAGCGACAGGCCGCTCAGGGCTTGCGTCTTGCCGAATGCCTTGGAGACGGCGTTGATCTCGACCTCAGCCATGCGCAGTTCCCTCATGCAGCGCGGTGCGAATCGCCCGGCCGGACGTCTTATCGAAGATCGACAACGTATCGGGCCGGAAGTCGAGGCCGACAGTCTCGCCGGTCCGAAATGTTCTGCTGCTCGGTGACCGGGCCTTGAGTGCGCCGTAGCTCGTCGTCACCGTCACGATCTGCGTCGTACCCAGATACTCCGTCCCGTAGATCTCGCCACGCACCATGCCGCGGTCGGTGAAGCGCACATGTTCGGGCCGCACGCCGAGCACGAGGTCGCTCTCCGCCATCGCCTCGCGCGCGGCCGGGATTGCAACATCACGCTCGCCGAGCTGGATCGCCTCTGCACCGGTCTGCAGGCCGCCACGGAACGGCAGGAAATTCATCGGCGGCGAGCCAATGAAATCGGCGACGAACAGCGACGCCGGCCGGTCATAGATGTCGCGCGGGCTCGCCACCTGCTCGACGACGCCATTGTTCATCACCGCGATCCTGTCGGCCATCGCCATGGCCTCAAGCTGGTCGTGGGTGACGTAGACTGTCGTCGCGCCCAAGCGATCATGCAGAGCACGCAGTTCGTGAATCATGGCTTCCCGCATCTCGGTATCGAGCGCGCCGAGCGGCTCGTCCATCAGGAAGCACTTTGGTTTGCGTACGATCGCCCGTCCCAGCGCGACGCGCTGACGGTCGCCGCCGGCGAGGCCTGACACGGAACGGTCGAGGAGATGGGAGATCCGCAGGATGCGCGCGGCCTCGACGACGCGCCGATCGCACTCGGCCGCACTGATGCCCTCGCATTTCAGGGGAAAGCCGATGTTGCGGCGGACATTCATGTGTGGATAGAGCGCGAACAGCTGGAACACGAAGGCGATGTCGCGCGCCGATGCGCGGTTCATCGTCACGTCTTCGCCGTCGAGCCTGATCGTGCCGGCCGTCGGCAGCTCCAGGCCGGCGATCATGCGGAGCGTCGTGGTCTTGCCGCAGCCGGAGGGGCCGAGCAGGCAAAGGAACTGGCCGTCCTCGACCGTGAAGCTGGCAGACTTGACTGCATGGAAGTTCCCGAAGGACTTGTCGAGCGCCTCGACCTTGATCTGTGCCATCGCACCTACTCCCGGACCTTCGACACGATGGTGAACATCACCGTGCCAAACAGAGTCGTCGCAAACGACCAGGAATACAGTGTCAGCGACAGCGGCTGCATCAGCATCACCACGCCGGCAGCGATGATCGTCGTCGCGACGGCTTCGAGCGGACCTCGACGCAGAAGGCGATCCGTAAGACCGCGACGCGGGATGGACGGGGTGAGATCAGCACTCATTTGCGCACAGCTCCAAAGGTGATGCCGCGCAGCAGATGCTTGCGGAGAAGCACCGTGAACACCACGATCGGCACCAGGAACAATGTCGTGCCGGCGGCCACCGCGGGCCAGTCCTGCCCGCCCTCGCCAATGATGATCGGAATGAAAGGCGGCGCGGTCTGCGCGTTGCCCGAGGTGAGAAGCACGGCAAAGGCGTATTCGTTCCAGGCGAAGATCAGGCAGAAGATCGCGGTCGCCGCGATTCCCGTCGTGGCCTGCGGCAGCACCACCTTCACGAAAGCCTGGAAGCGGGTGTAGCCGTCGATCATCGCGGCTTCCTCGTACTCGCGCGGGATCTCGTCGATGAAGCCCTTGAGCAGCCAGACCGCGAGCGAGACGTTGACCGAGGTGTAGAGCAGAATCATCCCGAGCCTGGTGTCCGACAGGCCGATGGTGCGGTACATCAGGTAGATCGGGATTGCGACCGCGATCGGTGGCATCATCCGGGTCGACAGGATGAAGAACAACAGATCGTCTTTCAGCGGCACGCGGAACCGTGAGAAACCGTAGGCGGACAAGGTGCCGAGCGCGACCGCGAGCACGGTCGAGCCGAACGCGATGATCAGCGAATTGATGAAGCGCGGGACATAATTCGAGGGTCCTGCGACCACCATGTTGCGGTCGCGCGCGATGCTGTCGCACATCCCCTGCGGCGATCCGAGCGAGCGGATGAATTCCGGCGTCTGGCGCGAGCGGGTCGTGAACAAATTGCAGAAACCTTCGAGCGATGGCTTGAACATCACCTTTGGCGGATAGGAGATCGCATCGTCCGGCGACTTGAATGCGGTCATCATGATCCACACGAGCGGGATCATGGTGATGATGGCGTAGAGCACAACGAGCGATCCGGCAAAACGCCGTGTCGTTGTCGAGGGCTCGACGACCGAATGGGCTGCGGTTGCTGAGGTCATCGGCTTTTCACCTTGTTCAGCGCCTTCACGTAGATGTTGGCGAGACCGAAGACCGTCACGAACAGGATGATCGCGAAGGCCGAGGAATAGCCGGTGCGCCAGCTCTCGAATGCCGCCCGCTTGAGCGTGATCGAGGCAACTTCCGTGGTCGACCCAGGCCCACCGCCTGTGAGCAGATTGACCATGTCGAACATCTTGAAATTCTCGATGCCGCGAAACAGCACCGCCAGCATGATGAATGGCAGCGCCATCGGCAGCGTGATCGACCAGAACTGCCGCCACTTGGATGCGCGATCGACCTCCGCCGCTTCATAGATGTAGTCCGGGATCGAGCGCAGTCCGGCGAGACAAATCAGCATCACGTAGGGCGTCCACATCCAGGCATCGACGATGACGATGGCCCAGGGGCTTAGCGTGACGTCGCCCAGCATCTGGAACGACGAAGCGGCACGGCCGGTGAAGAAAGCGATCACGTAATTGAACAGGCCGATCTGCGGCTGGTACAGGAACGTCCAGAAATTTCCGACCACGGCCGGCGAGAGCATCATCGGCAGCAGGATGATCGTGGTCCACATCCCGTGGCCGCGGAATTTCTTGTCGATGAGATAGGCAAGGCCAAATCCGAGGACGGTCTCGATCACCACGGTCCAGATCACGAAATGTGCCGTGACCTGCATGGCGGCCCAGATATCGGGATCGGTCAGGATCGACTGGTACCAATCGGCCCCAAGCCAGATCGTCGGGATATTGGCGCGATTGGCGCGGTAGTTCGTGAAGGACAGATAGATCGTCCACAGCAGCGGGAAGATGTTGATCGCCAGCAGCAGCACGATCGTCGGCGTGATGAACAGCCAGGCGAGCGTCTTGTCTGACAGGCCCCGGATACGACGCGCGACGCCTGGCCGGACCATGACGGCCCGATAGGTCATCCGCGAAGAGGCACTCAATTCGTTCATTGCAGCGACCGATCCTGGCACCCGGCGTCGACGATGCGACGGTTCCGGTCATCTCGAAGGAAAGGCCGGAGCGCGAGCGCACGCGCTCCGGCCAGCTTGCATCAGAACTTCTTGCCTTCTTCCTTGAAGATCGCCTTCCAGTCCTTCACCAGACCGTCGAGCGCTTCCTGCGCGGTGCCCTTGTCGGCCACCACATAGTCATGCACGCGCTTCTGCTCGGCTTGCAGCAACTGGGCGTAGGAGGGCTCGGCCCAGAAGTCGACGACCATGCCCATCGACTGCAGGAACTCCTTGGCGAAAGGCGCGCTGTTCGGGAAGCTCGGATCGTTCAGCACGGACTTGGCGCAGGAATAGCCGCCGAGCGCCCACCACTTCTTCTGGACGTCGCCGCCGGAGAACCACTTGATGTATTGCAGCGCCTCGGCCTGGTTCTTCGAGTACGAAACCACCGAGATGCCCTGACCGCCGAGCTGCGTCGCCTGGCCGGCGGGACCTGCCGGATTGACGAAGAAACCGATCTTGTCGCCGCCGACATTCGGATCCTTGTACAGGCCCGGGAAAAACGCGAAGAAATTCATCTGCAGCGCGACCTGGCCGGACTTGAAGGCATCAAGTCCCTCCGACATGTAGGAGTTGGAGGCGCCGGGCGGCGTGCAGCACTTGTAGAGCTCCTTGTAGGCTTCGAGCCCCTTCACCGCACCGGGCGAGTTCACGAACCCGTCCATCGCATAGGGCTTCTTCGGATCGTCGTATTTGAAGCCGTAATCGTAGAGGTAGTTCGACACGCCCATGGTGATGCCTTCCGAACCACGCTCGGTGTAGATCGAGGCGCCGTAGACTTTCTTGCCGTCGATCTCGCGGCCCTGGAAAAATTGCGCGATGTCCTTGAGC
>JAEWHT010000184.1 GCA_023387695.1 Pseudomonadota bacterium
GATCAGGATCGACGGTGCGATCGACAGCACCGTGAGCAGGGCGATCAGCTGGATCGCGCGCTCGGTGACGCCACCGCCGCCAGCGCCGCCGCCGCCGAGATTAATGCTGATGTCCTGCGCATGTGCAGGCGTGACAAGCAAAGCCGTGGCGAGCAGTGCCGCGGTGATCAGAACAGAAGGGACAAGTACTCTACGCGGGAAGGACGGCAGCCTCACGAAGACGGCTTCGGACGGCCAAGTAGCGAGGCCATCTCGTCTTCGAGATTTTCAAAGCTGGTCTTCTCGGCGGCCGGCTTGGCCGGCGGAGCCGGAGGCTCCGCACGTGCGGCGCGCGGCGGCGGCGCGGGCGGATCCGGCGCAACCGGCGGCGCGATGGTTTCGCCACCCGGACGGCGGAGCGCGGCTTCGAGACGCTGAGCCATCTCGGCGAGGTTCTGTTCGGCGCTCGACGGCACGGCTGAAGCGGCCGGCGCGGGAACGGGCGGAGCCTGCGGGATCGGCGGAGGCGGCGGCGCGGGTGCGCGTTCGGCGCGCACCGGCGGCATCTTCGGCGGCTCACTCTGGCGCTGCGGCCGCGGCATCAGGGGCGGTTCGTTGCGCGCAACGCGCGGCATTGGTTCGGGACGCGGTTCACGCTCGGGACGCGGCATCGGCTCGGGCGAGAAGCCACCAAGCTGCGGCTCGCTGCGGCGCTCGGCCAGAGCCGGGGCAGGTCGGCGAACCTCGTCAGCAAAAGCGGGACGGGTCGGCCGCGGCGGCGGCTCGGGCATTTGCGGTTCGGGATGGTCGAGAACTTCGGGCCGCGGCGATTCGTCGGCCCATCCGCCGGCATCCGGCATCGGGGCGAGGCGCGGCGGCTCGGCGGAGCCGGGGCGCTGAGGAATCTGGTCACGGCCAGCGGCGGCGCGCACGATGTTCGGTTCGACGACGATGTCGGTCGGGCCGCCGATCATCAGGAGATGTTCGACGTTGTCACGGCGGACCAGCACCAGGCGCCGGCGGCCATCGACTGCGGCCGCGTCGATCACGGCCAGCCGGGGCATCCTGCCGCGCTGGGTGTTGGCGCCGAGCCGGGTCGTCGCGAATCGGCGGACCAGCCACGCCGCGACGCCGATCAGCGCGAGCACGACGATGAACGCGACGATGAAGGTGATAGGGCTACCGTTCATACCTGTCCCCGGTAAATGGCGCTTCTTCCGTGCCTAGGGTCGGATGCGCCGACCATCGGCTTGCGATGCCCCAAAAATGCGATTTCTTAACGTCCCACGGCAAGTTTTGCCGTCCCCAACTCTTAATAACCTATGAATCGCCCGATCCAAAACGACTTCTTGGCCTCTGCACGAACCGCCAAGCGGTTGGGTTAATGCGGCTTTTGGAATGCGTAGAATCACGGGGGGCGCATTGCATGTTTCAATCGGAAACATGCATCCGCCGCGCCTTAACCACCTGTTAACCATACACGCGGCAAATTCTGCCTAGCTTCGGACCTGAGGTCCGCAAGAGGCGGGAGGAGCCGCAACGATGTCCATCAACGATCTTCCGGTGCTGTCGGCGCTTCGTACCAAGATGCAGTGGCACCAGGAACGCCAGCGCGTCCTGTCCGAGAACGTCTCCAATTCCGACACCCCCAATTTCCGGCCGCGCGAGCTGGTCGAGCCGAAATTCGACAAGACCGGCGCCACCACGGGGTCGATGGGCACCCTGGCCATGACCGTCACCAGCGCGTCGCACATGGCGGCGTCAGGCGCGGCCTCGAGCTTCGACCAGAACAAGAATGCGGGTTTCGAGACCCGTCCCGCGGGCAACGCCGTCAATCTCGAAGAGGAGATGATGAAGTCCGCCAACAACCAGATGGATTACGCGGCGGTGACCTCGCTCTATTCGAAGAGCCTGCACCTCCTGAAGACCGCGATCGGCAAGGGCTAGAGCTAGAGGACGCAGACCATGGCGAATGACAGCAGCGACTTTGCCCGCTCAATGGCGATCGCGACCTCCGGGTTGCGGGCGCAGGCCGGGCGCATGCGGGTGATCTCCGAAAACATCGCGAATGCGGACTCGACCTCGGCCAGCGCAGGCGGCGATCCCTATCGGCGCAAGGTGCCGACGTTCTCCTCGGCGCTGGACCGCACGCTCGATGCTCAGGTTGTCACGCTCGGCAAGATCAAGCCCGACCAGTCCAACTTCCGCGTCAAATACGAGCCCAGCAATCCGGCGGCTGACGCCACCGGCAACGTCAAATATCCGAACGTGAATTCGGTGGTCGAGATGACCGACATGCGCGATGCGCAGCGGTCCTACGAGGCCAACGTCAACATCATCAGTGCGACGCGCCGGATGATCCAGCGCACGCTCGACATCCTCAAGAGCTGACAGGACAACTAAGCCATGGCAACACCGACAATCGCGGCCAATGCTTATGCCAACCTTGCGCGCGTGCTGGAAAACACCGGCGCGGGCAAGGGCAGCGAGGCGAGCGGACAGTCTTTTGCGTCGCTGCTGAAAGACGCCGTCGGCAGCGTGGTGGAATCCGGCCGCAAATCGGATGCACAAACCGTTGCGATGGCCAACGGCAAGGCCAACGTGATGGACGTGGTGACGGCGGTTGCCGACACCGACGTCGCCGTCTCCACGCTGGTTTCGGTCCGCGACCGCGTGATCGCGGCGTACGAAGACATCATGAAGATGCCGATCTGATTTCGGCCTCCATCGTCATTGCGAGCGCAGCGAAGCAGTCCAGAATCGCTCTGGTGGCTGCAGTCTGGATTGCTTCGCTGCGCTCGCAATGACGGGGAGGGGCTATTCATTCCTCGTCGATTTGGCGGGGATGGGATTTGAATAAGGGAAGTGCAAATGACCGGACCTGAGACCCTCGACGTGGCCCGCGATGCGATCTGGACCATCGTGATCGTATCCTCGCCGCTGATGGTGGTCGGCCTCGTGGTCGGCGTGATCGTATCGCTGTTCCAGGCGCTGACGCAGATCCAGGAGCAGACTCTGGTCTACGTGCCGAAGATTTTGGCCATCTTTGCCACAATGCTACTGGCGTTACCGTTCATGGCCGACGCGCTTCATGCCCACATGCTGCGGATCTCGTCGCGAATCATCGGCGGCTGAGGCACAATGCGCCGGTCATGCGCATCGACGTCTCGCTGCTGCCGGCGCTCGCCGCGGCCTTCATGCTCGCCTTCGCCCGGGTCGGCGCGATGGTGATGCTGCTGCCGGGGCTTGGCGAGACCAACATTCCGACGCGGGTGAAGCTGTCGATCGCGCTTCTGCTCACGCTGATCATCCTGCCGCTGCATCGTAACGCCTACCAGGTCGACATGGGCTCGCTGGCGCCGATGCTGGTGTTGATGCTGCACGAGATCGTGATCGGCATCGTGCTCGGTGCGACCGCGCGCGTGACGCTGTCGGCGCTGCAGGTCGCGGGCGCGGTGATCGCGCAGCAGATGGGACTGGGCTTCGTCACCTCCGTGGATCCGACACAGGGGCAGCAGGGCGTGCTGGTCGGCAACTTCCTGACCATGCTGGGCGTGACCTTGTTGTTCGCCACCGACAGCCATCATCTGGTGATCGCAGCGCTGAACGACAGCTATGCGATCTTCGCGCCGGGGGAGACCATGTCGAGCGGCGACGTCGCTTCGCTTGCGACGCGCGCTTTTTCAGCTGCCTTCCTTCTCGGTCTGCAGTTGTCAGGGCCGTTCCTGGTGTTTGGCCTCGTCTTCAATATCGGTCTCGGCGTGCTGGCGCGGCTGATGCCGCAGATGCAGGTCTATTTCGTCGGCGTGCCGCTATCGATCTTCGCGGGCTTCATGGTGTTGGCCGTTGTGCTGACGGCGATGATGGGTACCTATCTCGACTACTTCATCGGTGTCATGCACCAGATGCTGCCGCTCAAGTAACGGGTGATCGATGGCGGAAGACAACGATCCAGAGAGTCAAACAGAAGACCCGACACAAAAGCGTCTTGAACAGGCGCTCGAACGCGGCGACGTCGCCAAAAGCCAGGAGATCAACACCTGGTTCATGATCGCGGGTGGCACGCTCGTGGTTTCGACTTTCTCCGGCTCGGTCGGCAGCGGATTGCTGACGCCGATGCGCAATCTGCTCGCCAATGCCTGGATGATCAAAACTGATCCCGGGAATCTGCTTGCGCTCATGCAACAGATCGAGGTCGCTGTGCTGGCTGCGGTCGGCGTGCCGCTGCTGATGCTGGTCATCGCGGCGATCGCCGGCAACATGCTCCAGCATCGGCTGGTGTGGTCGACCGAATCCCTCACGCCCAAATTCAGCAAGCTCTCACCGGCGGCCGGCTTCAAGCGCATCTTCGGCAAGCAGGCGGGCGCCAACTTTCTGAAGGGCATCGGCAAGCTCGTCGTGCTCGGTGCCGTCATGACCACGGTGCTGTGGCCGGAACGCTTCCGCATGGAGGGGATGGTCAAGCT
>JAEWHT010000314.1 GCA_023387695.1 Pseudomonadota bacterium
CCACCCCGCTCGCGCTGCGCGCGATCGACCCTCCCCCTCCAGGGGAGGGTAAGAGTCCCTCACACCGCTTCTGCCCGCAAATGCTCCACCAGCATCTTGGCCGGCCGCGGCAGCGACTTGAAGCTTCGTGCGCAGATTACCAGCCTTCGGTTGGCCCAGGCATCGCGCAGACGGACCATGGCGAGCGGCATCAGTTTGGCGCAGCGGCGGGCAGCGGATTCCGGCACCAGGGCGACGCCGACATCGGCGGAGACCAGTTGGCAGATCGCGTCGAAATCGCGCAGCCGCGCGCGGTAATGCGGGCGCATGCCGAGCCGGGCTGCGTGCTTTGATATGTGCATCTGAAGCGCGGTGGCGCTGGTCAGGCCGACGAACTCGCAACCACCAGCCTCCTGGAAATCGATCTGGCGACGGCCGGCAAACGGACCACGTTTGGATGTCACCAGCGTCAGGCGATCCTCGCTGAACACGAAACGCTCGACATGATCGGGCAGCGCATGCTCGGCAGCGAAGCCGAGATCGGCGGCGCCTGCGGTGATGGCAGCCGCGATGTCGGTGCTCTCACGCTCCTCGATATCGATGGCGACGTCGCGATGCTCGCGCAGGAAACCGGCGAGCGCCTTCGGCAGATGCTCCGACAAGCCCGACGTGTTGGCGAGAAAGTGCACGCTGGCACGCACGCCGCTGGCAAAGCCCGCGAGATCGCCGCGCATGGCATCGACCTGGTGGATGACGAGCCGCGCGTGATCGAGCAGGCTTTCGCCGGCCGCGGTCAGCTCGACGCCGCGCCGTCCGCGCTTGAGTAGGGCAACGCCGAGCGCATCCTCGAGCCCCTTGATCCGCGCGCTCGCGGACGCCAGCGCCAGATGCGAGCGCTCCGCGCCGCGGGTGATGCTGCGCTGGTCGGCGACCGCGATGAAGAGCTGGAGATCGACGAGATCGAAACGCATGGCAGGTCTCCTCCAAACGTATTCTTTGAGCATGATCTTTTCGGAAAGCCGCTGCACACTTTTCCGGATCATGCTCTAGCCTTCGTAGTATACGAAGGCTATCTCCGTAACCTCCAGATTGTGCCCGGGCGCGGCTTCGGTCAATGTGCAGGCATGATTGACCCACTTCTCATTCTCATCGCCGCCGTCTTCCTGGTTGCCGGTTTCGTCAAGGGCGTCGTCGGGCTCGGCCTGCCGACCGTGTCCATGGGCCTGCTCGCGGTGAACATGGCGCCGAGCCGCGCGATCGCGATCGTGATCGTGCCCGCCATCGTCACCAACATCTGGCAGACCTTCGTCGGGCCTCATCTGCGCGACATCCTGAAGCGCTTGTGGCCGCTGATGATCGGCACCGTCATCGGGTGCTGGCTCAATGCCGGCGCGCTGACCGGACCCTATGCGCGCTACGGCACCGTCGTGCTTGGCGTCCTGCTGGTGATCTACGCCATCATCGGCCTCAGCACATTCAAGTTTCACGTCGCGCCGCGGAACGAGAAATGGGTTGGCGGCGTGGTCGGCGTGGTCACCGGCGTGATCTCGGCCTCGACCGGCGTGCAGGTGATCCCCTCGATGCCGTTCATGCAGGCGATCGGCATGGAGAAGGATGAACTGGTGCAGGCGCTCGGCGTGTTCTTCACCACCGCAACGCTCGCGCTCGCCTTCAACCTCACCGCCGGTGGCCTGCTGACGCCAGCCAATGCCGTGCCTGGCACTGTGGCCATGGCGATGGCCTTCGCCGGCATGTATGTCGGCCAAACGGTGCGGCAGCGCATGCCGGCGGAAGCGTTTCGCCGCTGGTTCCTGGTCGCGATGATCCTGCTCGGCATTTATCTGGCCGGCAGCGCGCTGCTGAAGGAATTTGCGTAGGGTGGATTAGCCGAAGGCGTAATCCACCTCTGTCTATATCTGCGGATACGAAAGAGGTGGATTACGCCCTGCACATGCGCTTCGCGCATCTGCATGGCTAATCCACCCTACGAATTCTCCTCATCCATTCGGATGAGCTAGCGCGTCTCCAGCATGGCGACGCGGATGCCGAGATAGATGAAGA
This sequence comes from Pseudomonadota bacterium, assembly GCA_023387695.1. Taxonomy (GTDB): domain Bacteria; phylum Pseudomonadota; class Alphaproteobacteria; order Rhizobiales; family Xanthobacteraceae; genus Bradyrhizobium. Next base: position 2,041 of record JAEWHT010000314.1, read on the forward strand.
GGCCGCCGAGCGCACGGTTGACCCAGGCGATCACGCCCTCGGATTGCCGCAGCCGGTTGGCCGCCTTCGCCGCAAACGTCGCCAGCAACAGACACCACAGCGTGCCCGTGCAGATGAAGATCAGGCCGAGCGTCAGAAAGGCGAGCGGCTTGTGGGGCGCATCGGCGGCGACGAATTGAGGTAGGAAGGCCAGGAAGAACAGCGCGACCTTGGGATTGAGCGCATTGGTGAAGACGCCCTGGAGGAAAACCCGCCGCAGCGAGTTCCGCTCAGCCTCATCCTTGACCGCCACCAGCGCCGGTCGCGACCACAGCATCTGCAGCCCGGTCAGGACCAGATAGGCCGCGCCGACCAGCTTCAGGATCGAGAACGCGGTGGAAGAGGCCATCAAAAGCGCCGAAAGGCCGATGGCTGCGCCCGCCACATGGAAAAAACAGCCGCAACTGATGCCAAATGCCGCAGCAGCCCCGCCGCGCCAGCCCATCTGCATGCTGCGGCCGATCACATAGACCGTATCCGGACCTGGCGTGATGTTGAGCAGCACACCCGACAGGATAAAGAGCCAGATTTCGTGAATGCCCAGCATGAAAGGCTCCTGCCGCCCGGCCGGGCGATCTCAAGGAATTGGCCTTAGTCGGTTCGCGCGGCGCCGTCCACCTGCGGAAATGCGTGGGATTTGCGTCGAATTTGCAATGCGGTTCATACTTTCGCTCGGCTTCTTCTGCTCTATAAAGACTCCAGTTCTTGAAATGCGGGATTCGCGGGTGTCCGCCACGGCTTGTGGCGTCCCGTTCCCTTGGAGCTCCGAGGATATGGAAAGACGTCTGGCCGCCATAGTCTGCGCCGATGTCGCCGGTTATTCCCGGATGATGGGCAGTGACGAGGCCGGCACCCATGCCGCCTTCAAGGCCCATCGCAGCGCGATCCATCCCATCATCCTCAATCACGGCGGCCGCGTCGTCAAAAACACCGGCGACGGCTTCCTGCTCGAGTTTCCCTCCATCGTCGGTGCCGCCGAGGCCGCAATCGCGATGCAGGTGCTGATGGCGGAGCGCAATCACCATCTGCCCGCCGACCGCACCATGCAATTTCGACTCGGCATTCACATGGGTGACGTCATCGCCGACGAGGACGAGGTGTTTGGCGACGACGTCAACATCGCAGTCCGGCTGGAATCGGTGGCAAGCCCCGGCGGGTTCGCGATCTCGGCCAAGGCCTATCGCGAGGCGAGCAAGCATCTCACCGTGCCGCTGGTCGACGGCGGCAACCACCGCTTCAAGAACATCAAGGACCCGGTCGGGGTCTGGACCTGGACGCCCGACGGCGCGCCCGCGCTTGCGCCCGAGCTGCGGGAAGGATCGGCGCTCTCGCAGCAGTACCGCACCGCTATCGTCGGCGTGCTGCCGTTCGCCAATCTCAGCGATGCCCAGGATGAATATTTCTCCGACGGCCTGACCGAAGATCTGATTCACGCGCTGTCGCTGCAATCGTTCTATCGCGTGCTCAGCCGCAACTCGACCTTCGCCTTCAAGGGCAAGACGACGAGCACCCGTGTGATCGCGCGCGAGATCGACGCCACCTATCTGATCCAGGGCTCGGTGCGACGCGCCGGCGCCAAGATCCGCGTCACCGCCGAGCTGATCGCGCCGGAGACCGGTGAGCAGCTGTGGACCGGCCGCTACGACCGCGACATCGGCGACCTCTTCGCCATGCAGGACGAGATCACCACCAATCTGTCCGCGGCGATCGCCACCGAGATCGTGCGAGCCGAAGCCTCCGCGCCCGCGCGCCCGACCAACGACATCACGGCCTGGGACCGCTTCCTCAAAGGCCTGTCGCATTATTACCGGCAAACCAAGGAAGACCTCGGCACCGCCGTCGAACTGTTCCGGCAGGCGATCGCGCTCGATCCGAAACTGTCGATCGCGCATGCCTATCTCGCCACGATCCAGATCCAGAGCATCCAGTTCGGCTGGGTCAAGGGCACGCGCGAGATGTGGGCCGAGGCGATGCAGCTGGCCGAGACCAGCGTCCGGCTCGACCCGCGCTCCTCCTTTGCGTTCTCGATCCTGTCCTGGGCACACGCGCTGGAAGGCCATGACGAGGCCGCGATGGACGCGGCCAAGCGCGCCGTCGCCCTCAACCCCTATGACATGGGCGCGCGCGGCGTGCTCGGCATCTGCCATTTCACCATCGGCGAGCACCGCCAGGCGATCGAGCTGTTCTCGATGGCCGCCCAGCGCGACAACAGCGACCCGCGCTATCAATGGGCCGCGCTGAACGCCTTCAGCCACTACCTCGTCCGCCAGTATGACGCGACGCTGTCGTGGGCCCGCGAGCAGCTCTACATCAACCCGAACCACATGCAGGCGCTGGCGATCCGCGCCGCGGCGCTGGCGCAGTTGGGCCGCACCGCGGAAGCGACCGAGGCGACCGGCGTGCTGATGAGCAATTACCCCACCCTGAATGTCGACCGCCATTTGCGGAATTTTCACTGGAAGCGGCCCGAGGACATCGCGCATTACCGCGACGGGCTCTTGAAGGCGGGCGTCCCGGCCAGCAAGCTCACCTTGGTTCAGACCGACGTCAGGCGCGCCGTCGAATCCTGACGGCATCATCCTGACAGCCAGACCTGATAGCCAGACCTTGCGCGTGCGCTGCGATCTCACTCCGTCATTATTGACACGCGAGTGAATTCAGCCACACTTCGCCACACCCTGAAGTAGTATAACCCCGCCACGTCCGCTGTCTGTTTGTTAGGACTTTCTGCGCTTGATCGGCGCGGCCGTTTTTCGCGATTCGTTTGTTTTGGGATTTTGCCGATGGATGACTCCCGCAAGAAGCCGTTCGATCCCTCAATCGATGTCTCTCCGAACAATCCCTGCCCGTTCCTGCGCGGTCTCGTCGGCGAAGGCTTTGTCGACGGCGGCACCGTGCCGCTGCGAACGCTGTCGCAGACCATCGCCAATGCAAGCGGAGAGACCGGGGCGAAGAAGATACTGGCGCGCGTCCAGGTCCGCGGCGTCGCGCTGATCGCCAACGGCGCCTGTCACATTCTGCAGAGCATCTTCTGGGGCGCGCAGCTCAATGGCCTGCGCGGCGGGCCACTCGACAAGCTCGGCGCCGGATCGCGCATCCTCGGCGTCGACGGGAAGGTCAACCAGGACGAGATCACGCGCCTCGCCGGTTTCGGCAGCACTTATCCCAATCCCGATGGCGGCAGCGAGACCGGGCTCAGCGCCTCGCAGATCCAGACCTTCATGAACGACAATATTAAGCGCGCCGGCAATCAGGCGCGCTGGTACTACCCGCTCCTGATGAAGTTCGAATGGCCGGTCCTGCTCAAGATCATGGGCAAGGGCCAGGGTGATGACCGCTATCTCAGCGTGGCCGAGGTGAGGACATTGTTCAACGAGCGCAAATTCCCCGACAGGATCACGCAGCGCATGGTCAGCCAGCCTGTCACCCCGCCGTCGCTCATCTTGCGCGCGATCGGCGGGCTCGTTGCCGCGCTCGTCGTCTTCGGCATCGTGGCGCTGCGCTTTCCCGATCAATTCCAGCCGATGCTGCCCAATGTCATCGGCCAGCTGGTGGCGCCGCCATTGCCGAAGCTGGTCGAGCCCCGCGCCGCCTACTGGCTCGAGCAGAACTGGGCGCTGGAAGACCGGCACTGGTTTCATCACGCGAGCCAAGGCACCGCGACCTTCCCGGTGCCCTATAGCTGGTTCATGGCGCTGGAGCAGCCGCGGCTGCATTTCTTCGCAAAGCCCGGGATGCTCCATGACAGCGATCACCTGCAGCGCTTCGGCTTCATCCCGAGCCCGCAGACGATCGACACCGACAACGCCACGCTGCGCCGGTTCGGCTATGCCAATGTCTACGACAAGACCAAGCCGACGCCCGCGCGTCTCTGGGATCCGCCGGTCGACTGGGGGAAACAGGCTGAAAACGTCGACGGCCTGCCTGTCGGCTTTGCGCGCATGACCGGCGTGCCCGATCCCGCCACCGGCAAGATCGGCGAGGATCGGATCGGCCTGACCTGCGCTGCCTGCCATACCGGCCAGATCCATTACAAAGGCATCGACATCCGCTTCGATGGCGGCCCGGCGATGACCGATCTCAGGAAGCTCGAGATCACGACCGGCCTGTCGATCGCCTACACACTTTTCGTGCCGGGTCGCTTCAAGCGCTTCGCCGACCGCGTGCTCGGCCCCTCCGCCAGCGATGCGGATCGCGATGCGCTGAAGCAGAAGCTGAGCGCGATTGGCACATTCCTGAAGGACTGGGAAGCGACCTACAACAAGACCATCGCGGGCAAGACGAGGCTCAACGAGAAGACGAATCAGAAAGAGCCACAGCAGGACACCGAGGAAGGCTACGGCCGTCTCGATGCGCTCAACCGGATCGGCAATCAGGTTTTCTCCCAGGACATGACGATCAGCGGCCTCAGCGGCTTCGAGAAGAATCTGCACGCGAAGGACGCGCCGGTCAGCTTCCCGCCGATCTGGACCGTGCCCTGGCTCAAATTCGCGCAATATGACGCGTCGATCGAGCAGCCGCTGATCCGCAATGCCGGCGAAGCGCTGGGCGTGACCGCGCTGCTCAATTTGTCCGACAATGCACCCGAGGGCACGCTGTTCCGCTCGTCGATCGACATCCGGAACCTGAACTGGATCGAGGATTTGCTGAAGGGGTCGGCGCCCCTTCCGAAAAAGCAGCTCTCCGGACTGACGTCACCGAAATGGCCGTCGGACATTTTCGGCGATGCGGCCTGGAAGATCGACCAAGACCGCGTCAAACGCGGCCGCAAGCTCTACTCGCAAATCTGCGTCGAATGCCATCTCGGTCCGGTCAACGATCCCGTGTTCGACGCCGAATATCCGAGCCAGAGCATCTGGTCGTCCGACCGCTGGAAGACCATCGGCAAGGAAAAATTCCTCAACGAGGTGCAGAAAAGCGCCAGGGGCATGGGCACCGATATCGCTCAGGCCAACGTGCTGGCGACGCGCACGGTTCAGGTGCCGGGCTTCCTCAAACTCAACCCCACACAGAATCTCAATCAATGGTGGGAGTGCAAGCTGCCTGAAATCTCTTCGACCGACATGCCGTACGCGCTCGGCCTGATGGTGATCGTCGACATCGTCAGCCGCAAGGCGATGGACGATGCCAAGATCAGTCTGAATGAACAGGACGACTGGTGGGGAAAGCGCAAGAACTGTCCCAATCCCGGCCCGCAGCCGCCCGACAAGCCGGAGCAGCCGCCCTGGTATCGCGCGCGTCCGCTCAACGGTGTCTGGGCCACTGCGCCTTACCTGCACAACGGATCGGTGCCCTCGCTCTACTGGATGCTGAGCCCGGCAGCCGATCGCCCCAAATCATTCTGCATGGGCGGCGGTCGCGACTACGATCCGAAACAGGTCGGCTTCGCGGTGACCGACGGCGAGAGCTGCAAGACGGGGCAGTCGCGTTTCTCGACGCGCGCGTCTGACGGCACCGAGCAGTACGGCAACAGCAATCTCGGTCACTCTTTCGAGGGCACGGGAGAGGACAAGGACGGCATCGTCGGCCGCCTGCTCGAGGACGAGGAGCGCAAGGACCTGATCGAGTATTTGAAGACGTTGTGAGCCGCCCTTACCCGAACAGCGGCGTGCCCGGCACGAACGCATCGAATGCGGCCCAGAATTGGGAGCGGTAGCGATCCTGCTCCTGGAGGATCTCGTGCTTCGAACCGGCGATCACGAGATGCGAGCCGGCGCGCAAATGGTAGGCGAACTCCTCGATCGCGGCCGTGGAAACAACCGTGTCGTTGGAGGCCGCCAGCATCAGAATCGGTTGGCGGATCTCGGAGGGGTAGTTCATGCCTTTGAAGGTGTGCATGGCGCGGAAGGCGGTATCGGCCCAGGCGACCGTGGGTGATGCGAGGCCGAGCGTCGGGTCTTCCTCCAGGATCGCAACATTGCGCGCATAGCGCACGGGATCGCTGGTCAACGGATTATTGATGAAGGGCGACATCCCGGTGAGTTGGTCGCTGCCGCCGGGAACGTAGGCGCCACCACGTCCCATCATGCGCATCGTCTTCAACAACACCCGCACCGGAAGGGAGGTGGCGCGACCGGGCAGATCGATCATCGGCGCCGACAGCACCATGCGGTCGAACCAGCGCTTGCCCGCATGCGCAAGACGCAACAGCACGGCGCCACCCATGGAGTGGGCCAGCGCGAAATACGGCGGCGGACAATCCGGCAGCACCACCTGTTGCACGAAGGTCTCCACGTCGATCTCGTAATCGGCGAAGTTGCGCACATAGCCCTTGCGCAGATCGCGCAGGCGGTGCGCCGAATGGCCCTGCCCGCGCCAGTCGACCATCGCCACTGCAAAACCGCGATCGCGCAGATCGCGCACCGTCTCGAAATATTTCTCGATCTGCTCGCTACGCCCGGTGAAGACGCAGACGGTGCCCTTGCGGTTCGCCGGCGGCGCCCAGCGCGCGAACCGCAGCTCGACGCCGTCGGGCGTCTTGATGGTGCCGCTGACGACGTCTTCGGGAACAGGATTGGACGGGATCGAGACCAGCGTCATGATTGGGAGTGCTTGGGCGCCAAATGCTGCAATTCAAGGGGCGGGAGCGCCGAAAAGGCGCCGATACCGCCCTCTTGAAC
>JAEWHT010000350.1 GCA_023387695.1 Pseudomonadota bacterium
CGACGAGGCTTCGCTGTTCGCCGGCGATCTGTTCCGGATGTACGAGCGCTTTGCGGCCTTGCAGGGCTGGAAGGTCGAGGTGATCTCAGCCAGCGAAGGCACCGTCGGCGGCTTCAAGGAAATCATCGCAGAAGTTCAGGGCCGCGGCGCGTTCTCGAAACTGAAGTTCGAATCCGGCGTGCATCGGGTGCAGCGCGTGCCTGACACCGAGACGCAGGGACGTATTCACACGTCGGCCGCAACAGTCGCAGTGCTGCCCGAGGTCGAGGATGTCGACGTCGAGATCAAGAACGATGACCTGCGCATCGAGACCATGCGCGCGCAGGGCGCCGGCGGCCAGCACGTCAACAAGACGGAATCGGCCATCCGCATCACGCACATTCCGACCGGCATCGTGGTGATGATGCAGGACAGCCGCTCGCAGCATAAGAACCGTGCGTCGGCCATGAACATCCTGCGCTCGCGCATCTACGACGCCGAGCGGCAACGCGTTGACGCCGCACGCTCGGCCGAGCGCAAGGAGAAGGTCGGCTCCGGCGACCGCAGCGAACGCATCCGGACCTATAATTTCCCGCAAGGCCGCGTCACCGACCACCGCATCAATCTGACGCTCTACAAGCTGCCGCAGGTGATTGCCGGCGAAGCGCTCGGCGAATTGACGGACGCGCTGACCACCGAGCACCAGGCCGCGCAGCTGGCCGCACAAGGCGCGGCCGCATAGCAGCTCAAGCCTCGCTGGGCTCTCCGAACGACTTCAACAAGCGGCTCAGCGCCGGGCTCGCAGCATGACGGAGCTCCTCGAGATTCTTCCGCGAGAGCGCCTGCAGCTTCTGCTCGCCCTTCTTCGTCAGCTTGAGATGCACGCGCCTGGCGTCTTCAGGATCGGTCAGGCGACTGACCAGCCCCAGTTTTGCCAGACGATTGATCAGCTCGACGGCAGAGTGATGCCGGATCAGCAGAAACTTCGCGACGTCGCCGACAGTTGCGGGGCCCGGGCGGACAAAGCCCTTGATACCGAGCAGCGCCTGATGCTGCGTCGGCGTCAATCCCTGCTTGGCGGCCGCAGCCTCGCTGAACGCGAGAAAACTCCGGATCTGGTAACGGAACTGCGCCAGCGCGGCATAATCGGAGTCGCGCATGGTGCTGCCGGCGCGCCGGGCCGATGTGGCCACCTTCGATCGTTGCGCCTTCTTTGCCTGAACCATGCTCACCTCGACCATGCCGCCCGCCGTGACGGGAGACTTAGCCTAAAGTAGCAAGCGACCGCAGCCGGACCAACCGGGCGGTGATACCGATGCACAGCTATCCAATCGCCTATTCGAAGCTGGACAGCAGGATTTTCACCAGGATGACCTGAAAGGCGATCGGGATCCGGACGCTCTTGCGCCGGATCGAACGCTGGAGCGCGGTGACGATCTCCGCGCCGCTCAGGCTGCCTGCCGACGCATTGGCGATCAATCCTGACCACATCTCGGAGAGAGAACCACCGGGACGAATCACCGGCGTGATGGTTACCCCGCAACCCTGCGCCCAGTCGACGATCTCCCGCATCGTATGCGGGCCGCAATTGCGCGCGGTCGCCAGACGTTCCGCGGTTAGGGCGCGCAACAGCTCGCGCGAGGGCGACCAGTTCCCCTTCGGCGGCTGCTCGCCGGTGAGTTCGACCGCAAGTTCCTTCAGAACATTCTGGGCACGCACGCTCAATTTCTTCATCGGCACAGGCGCGCGCTTTGCCTGAACCGAGCCGACGGCTGGTCCGCGCTCCCCTGCAGGGCGATTGCGCGACTCGGACGCGCGAGAGACATCGCTCCCTTCTCCCGAAGGCCACGCAGCCTCCTGCGGTTCCGTCGCCTGCGGCCAGGATCGTCGCTTACGGGCACGCACCACTGTCGTCTGCCGCTCCATTTCCCTCGCCGAACCCGCCGGCCTCGTACTCACAAAGACTAATATATATCGCTATCCGATATGTTTTCACGACATAATTTTCATCCTTCGACCAAAGGTGAAATTGACAGAAGGGCTTCACAAGCAATGCTTGCGCCCAAGAGCTACACGCGGATGTGACGTGCCCGGCGCGCGCAGGCCTACGAGGTCGGCTGCCGCCGGACAGATTGTGTTTTGTCTGCAAACAAGAACGATGTTCGGAGGAACGACCATGACTGACGATCTCATCCGCCGCGGCCTCTCGCGCCGTGGCCTGCTCCAGACCACCGCGGGTCTCATCGGCGGCTCGATGCTGCCGGCGCTGCCGGCTTTTGCCGACGACAAGCCGGCGATCGGCTCCTATCCCGCCGGCGTGTCGGGTTCCACCGCTTTCATCGGCATCTCGGTTCCACGCACCGGAACCTATGCCGTGCAAGGCGAGGACGAGCTTAAGGGCTATCAGCTCGCAATCGAGCACATCAACGAAGGTCACGAGCTAATCAAGAAGATCTCGCCCAAGACCAGCAAGGGCGTCCTCGGCAAGGAACTGAAGTTCGGTGTCGCCGATTCGGCCGCCAAGCCGAACGAAGCGGTGCAGGCGCAGCAGCGCTTCATCAGCGAGAACAAGGCGATCATGATCACAGGCGGCACGTCGAGCGCCGTTGCGGTCGCGCTGAACAAGCTTGCCCAGCGCGAGCACGTGCTGTTCGTGTGCGGCATTTCCGGCTCGAACGACACCACCGGCAAGGACTGCGTGCGTTACGGCGTTCGCCAGAACTTCTTCGGCCAGACTGCGGCGGCAGCAATCGGTCCGGTGATGGTGCGAGAATTCGGCAAGGGCAAGAAGGCTGCGTATCTGACGCCCGACTACACCTATGGCCACACCGTCACCAAATCGATGCAGGACTTCCTCGCGACGGCCGGCTGGACCACCACGACCAATCAGGTCGCTCCTCTCGGCGCGCCGGATTACTCCTCCTATCTGCTGAACGTTGCGAACTCCGGTGCCGACGTGCTCATCAACGTCAACTGGGGCCATGACGCGGTGCTGTCGACCCAACAAGCAAAACAGTTCGGCGTGCTCGACAAGATGAAGCTTGTGGTTCCCTACCAGGTGCCCTTCATCGCGCGTGAGACCGGCGGCCTCATGCAGGGCGTCTTCGCCGCGACCGACTATTGGTGGACGATCGAGGACAAGTTCCCGCTGGCCAAGATGTTCAACGAGGCCTTCGAGAAGAAGTACGGCTACAAGCCGGAATGGGGCGCCGAGAACGCCTATGTCAGCTTCGCCCACTGGGCCCACATGTGCGAGGAAGCCGGCAGCTTCAATCCGCCCGACGTGATCAAGGCCTACGAGAAGGGCGAGACGATCCCCTCGCTCGTCGGCGACGTCCATTACCGTCCCGAGGACCACCAGTGCGTTCGCCCCGTCATCATCGTCAAGGGCAAGCAGCAGAAGGACATGAAGGGCAAGGAAGACTGGTACGACGTCGTCGAGATCGTCCCGGGTGAAGGCCTGATGCAGAAACCGGACGCGTTCGGCTGCCATCTCGGCGACTACACCTGAGCCCGCGCTAACCCCTGTGACGCCGCAGGCCTCAACTCTGGACCTGCGGCGTCACCTTTTTGACGCAACCCCGTCGCGCGTCACAACAGCGATCGTCGCATGATTAGTTGGCCCAATCTCATTTCGCAGCTTTTCAACGGGCTCGCGCTCGGCGCCCTGCTGGCGCTGATCAGCTCCGGCCTGACCATCATCTACGGCACGCTCGGCGTGCTGAACCTCGCGCATGGCGCGATGTTCATGATCGGCGGCTATGCCGGCTACGTCACCTATCAGTACACGGAATCGTTCATCCTCGCTGTCATTGCGGGCTCGCTGTTCGTGATGCTGCTCGGCATCGTGATGGAACGCGTCATCATCCGCCATTTCTATCACCGACCGCACGAGGATCAGCTGCTCGTGACCTTCGGGCTCGGCATCTGCTTCGTCGAGATCGTGCGCCTGATTTTTTCGAGCCAGTCGCAACTGGTCCCGCCGCCGGCCGTGTTCCAGGGCATCACCAATCTCGGCTTCATGTTCTATCCGACCTATCGCCTCGCCGTGGTCGGCATCGTCGCGATCGCGCTGGGCGCGCTGTTCATCATCCTCTACCGGACCCGGCTCGGTATGATCGTACGCGCCGGCATCGAAGATTCAGTGATGGTCGATTCGCTCGGCATCAACGTCTATCGCGTCTTCATGATCGTGTTCGGCATCGGCGCGATGGCCGCAGGCTTTGCCGGCATCGTCAATGCGCCGGTGGTCTCACTGACACCGGGCATCGGTGACGACATCCTGGTCCAGACTTTCGTGGTGGTGGTGATCGGCGGCGTCGGCTCGTTCCCTGGCGCGATTCTCGGCGGCCTGATCGCCGGCGAGATCATCAGCGTCACCTCCATGTTCAACCCCGGCTACGCCTATGTGATGCTGTTTGCGGCGATGACGCTCGTGCTCGTGGTGCGACCGCATGGCCTGCTCGGCG
>JAEWHT010000396.1 GCA_023387695.1 Pseudomonadota bacterium
TGCGAGCGCAGCGAAGCAATCCAGAGATGCATCCGCGGAAAGACTTCGGGATTGCTTCGCTGCGCTCGCAACGACGATGAAGGGGCGCACGGATGCACACTTGCGCCAACCCGCTACCCTCTCGCCCGACGGAATATTTCCGCGCTTGCCAATCAGCCCGGTGCGGTTCAGAAAAAAGAGGCAAAGAAGAAACGCGAGCGGAGACCTCTGTTTTGACCATCAAGGGCAAAGCCTACATTGCCGGGATCTACGAACACCCGACCCGGCATGCGCCGGACAAATCCACCGCCCAGCTCCATGCCGAGGTCGCCAAGGGCGCGATCGAGGATGCCGGGATCAGCAAGGACGATGTCGACGGCTATTTCTGCGCGGGCGATGCGCCCGGCGGTGCCTGGCCGATGGTCGATTATCTCGGCCTCAACACCAAGAAACTCCGCCATGTCGATTCCACCGAGACCGGCGGCTGCTCCTACATCATCCATCTCGGTCATGCCGCCGAAGCGATCGCCGCAGGCAAGTGCTCGATCGCGCTGATCACGCTCGCCGGCAAGCCGCGCACCGGCGTGATGCCTCCGCGCGCAGCCGGCGCAGAGCTTGATTTCGAGTCCGCGTACGGTGCGACCACGCACAATGCTTATGGCATGTGTGCCATGCGCCATATGCACGACTATGGCACCACGAGCGAACAGCTCGCCTGGATCAAGGTCGCGGCCTCGCACCACGCGCAATACAATCCGCATGCCATGCTCAAGGATGTCGTCACCGTCGAGGATGTCCTCAACTCGCCGATGATCTCCGATCCCCTGCACCGCATGGATTGCTGCGTCGTCTCCGACGGCGGCGGCGCGCTGATCGTGACGACGCCGGAGATCGCCAAGAGCCTGAAGAAGCCGCTGGTCAAGCTGATCGGTCATGGCGAGGCGATGAAGGGTCCGCGTGGCGGCAAGGATCTCGACCTCACTTATTCGGCTGGCATCTGGTCCGGCCCGCGTGCGTTCGAGGAAGCCGGCATCACGCCGAAGGACATCAAATACGCCTCGATCTATGACAGCTTCACCATCACGGTGCTGATGCAGCTGGAAGACCTCGGCTTCTGCAAGAAGGGCGAGGGCGGCAAGTTCGTCGCCGACGGCAACCTCATCTCGGGCGTCGGCAAGCTGCCGTTCAACACGGACGGCGGTGGCCTCTGCAGCAACCATCCCGTCAACCGCGGCGGCATGACCAAGATCATCGAGGCTGTACGACAGCTGCGCGGCGAGGCGCATCCGAAGGTGCAGGTCAAGAATTGCGATCTCGCCATTGCCCACGGCACCGGCGGCCTCTTGGGTGTTCGCCACGCCGCCTCGACGGCCATTCTGGAGCGCGTGTGATGAGCGAAGCAAAGAAATATCCGGCCCCGGTCACCAACCCGGAGACCGCGGCTTTCTGGGATGCCGCCAAGCAAGGCAAGTTCATGATCAAGCGCTGCACCGCCTGCGGCGAAGCACACTACTTCCCGCGCTCGATCTGCCCGTTCTGCTACTCCGACAAGACGGTGTGGGAAGAGGCGTCAGGCGAGGGCACGATCTATACCTGGAGCCTGATGCGGAAGTCGCCGACCGGTCCCTATGCGATCGGCTACGTCACGCTGAAGGAGGGACCGTCGGTGCAGACCAATTTCGTCGACTGCGATCTCGAGAAGCTGAAGATCGGCCAGAAGGTGAAGGTGGTGTTCAAGCCGACCGACGGCGCCCCGCTGCCGTTCTTCACGGTGGCGTAACTGCTTTCTTCCTTCTCCCCCTGTGGGAGAAGGTGGCATAGGCCGCCTTTGGCGGCCGTCGTTAAGATACGCCGAAGCGAAGCTTCGGCTACGGCGCCGGGGGATGAGGGGTCTGTCTCCACAGAGAGATTGCTCGACGCGGAAGCAACCCCTCACCCAAACGAGTTTGCCGCACGGCTCTCGCAGCCCTCTCCCACAAGGGGAGAGGGCACTTCGACTGGCAGCGGCCCATAAGAATCCGGAGAGGAAACAAACAAGATGTCCGCCAGATACGAAGAACTCAAAGGCCTGAAAAACCTCGGCCAGAAATACACCTACGCCGATCGCGACGTCATGCTCTACGCCTATGGCATCGGCCTCGGCGCCGACCCGATGGATGAGAAAGAGCTCGCCTTCGTCAATGAGGGCACGTTCACGCCGCGGCCGCTGAAGGTCGTGCCGACCTTCGCGTCCGTCGCCGCCTGGGGCTCGGGTCCAGGCGAGATGAATCTCAACCGCGTGATGGTGGTCGACGGCGAGCGCGACATCACCTTCCACCAGCCGCTGCCGGTCGCGGCGAACATCACGGCTGACTCCTCCGTCGTCGAGGTCTACGACAAGGGCAAGGACAAGGGTGTCGTGATCGCCCACCAGACCGTGCTGAAGAACGAGAAGGGCGAGAAACTGGCCACGCTGGTCGCCTCGCGCTTCGCTCGCGGCGACGGCGGCTTCGGCGGGCCGAACCTAACCCAGCCCGATCCGCACAAGATCCCCTCGCGCGCGCCCGACAAGACCATCGACATCGTCACGCGCCCCGACCAGGCGCTGATCTATCGCCTCTGCGGCGATCGCAATCCACTGCACAGCGATCCCGAGTTTGCGAAGAAGGCGGGCTTCCCGCGTCCGATCCTGCACGGCATGTGCACCTACGGCATCACGTGCCGCGGCGTGCTGCAAACCTATGCCGACTATGATGCGTCGGCGTTCCGCCAGCACGTCGCGCGGTTCTCTTCGCCGGTCTATCCCGGCGAGACTGTGACGATGGACCTCTGGAAGGACGGCAACGTGATTTCGTTCGAGGCCAAGGTGAACTCGCGCGGGGTGACAGTGATCAAGAACGGAAAGACGGTGCTGGGTTAGGAACGCACTGGCCGTTGACTCCCTCGCCCCGTTCTTACGGGGAGAGGGTGGGGTGAGGGGCTCTCACCACGAGTCGCGACGGTATTGAGACCTGTACCCCCTCACCCGGATCGCAAGAGCGATCCGACCTCTCCCCGCAAGCGGGGCGAGGTAAAGTAGGACAACAAAAACAGGGAGAAGCCACCATGGGACTACTCGACGGCAAGGTTGCGCTGATCACCGGCGCGGGCGGGGGGCTCGGTGAGGCCTACGCCAAACTGTTCGCGCGGGAGGGGGCCTCGATCGTCGTCAATGACCTCGGTGGTCCCCGCGACGGCTCTGGCGCCGATAAATCGATGGCGCAACTCGTGGTAGACGCGATCAAGGCCGAGGGCGGCAAGGCGGTCGCCAATGGCGCCGACATCTCCACCATGGAGGGCGGTCAGTCGGTGTTCGACGACGCCATCAAGCATTTCGGTCGCGCCGACATCCTGGTCAACAACGCCGGCATTTTGCGCGATCAGACTTTCGCCAAGGCCAGCGAGTCCGATTGGGACAAGGTCATCAAGGTCCATTTGAAGGGCACCTTTTGTTGCACCATGCCGGTGTTTCGCTGGATGCGCGAAAACGGCGGCGGCGTCATCGTCAACACCTCCTCGACCTCGGGCCTGATCGGCAATTTCGGCCAGACCAATTATGGGGCGGCCAAGGGTGGCATCTGGGGCCTGTCCAACGTCCTGGCGATCGAGGGCCGCAAGTACAACATCCGCATCTGGACGCTCGCCCCGGGCGCCTTGACCCGCATGACCGCAGACCTGCCCCGCTATAAGGAGAACCCCGGTGCGGCGCTGGGGCCGGACGGGATCGCGCCGGCCGTGCTATACATGGTCAGCGATTTGTCGGGCGACCAGACCGGCAAGGTGCTGGGCGTGTCCGGGCCCCGCGGCGTGCGCGAAATGCGGATGATGGAGATGGAAGGCTGGAAACCGCCGCACACGGGCTGGAAGGCCCAGGACGTCGTTGAGCATGCCAAGGAGATCTTCTTCTCCGAGGAGCAGATCAAGATGGGCGCGCGGAGGTTTTAGGCTTTTCCGTCATTCCGGGGCGTGCGAAGCACGAACCCGGAATCTCGAGATTCCGGGTTCGGCTCTTCGAGCCGCCCCGGAATGACTAATAGAGAGACAGGAAAGATTGATGAAACTCACCGCCGACGCCAAGGGCACCTTCGCAATCGCGCCGACGCCGTTCCACGATGACGGCCGGATCGACGAGCGCTCGATCGACCGCCTGACCGATTTTTACGAGGAGGTCGGCTGCGACGGCGTCACGGTGCTCGGCATTCTCGGTGAGGCGCCGAAACTCGATGCTGCCGAGGCCGAGCAAGTGGCGGTGCGCTACGTCAAGCGCGCCAAGAAGATGCAGGTGATCGTCGGCGTCTCCGCGCCGGGCTTTGCCACCATGCGCTCGCTGGCGAGGGCCTCGATGGATGCGGGCGCGGCCGGCGTGATGATCGCGCCGCCGCCCTCGCTTCGCACCGACGACCAGATCGTCGGCTATTTCAAGCAGGCGGCCGAGGCGATTGGCCCTGACGTACCGTGGGTGCTCCAGGACTATCCGCTGACGTTGCAGGTGATCTTCACCCCCGCCGTGATCCGCAAGATCGTCATGGACAATCCGAACTGCGTGATGCTCAAGCACGAGGACTGGCCGGGCCTCGAAAAGATCACGACGCTGCGCGGCTTCCAGAAGGACGGCTCGCTGCGTCCGCTCTCGATCCTCTGCGGAAACGGCGGCACGTTCCTCGACTTCGAGATGGAGCGAGGTGCCGACGGTGCCATGACCGGCTATGCTTTTCCGGAGCTTCTGATCGACGTCGTCAACCTCTCCAAGGCCGGCAAGCGCGATGCGGCGCATGATATATTCGATGCGCATCTGCCGCTGATCCGCTACGAGCAGCAGCCGGGCGTCGGCCTGACCGTCCGCAAATACGTGCTCCAGAAGCGCGGCATCATCGCCTCCAGTGCACAGCGCAAGCCGGGCGCGACGATGTCGGCGACGACGAAGGCAGAGGTCGACTATCTGCTGTCGCGTGTCGCCCGGTTCGACAAGCGCGCCAATCTCGGCCCGCAATCCAGCGCTGCAGGTTAGTCGAATGCCCGAGACATCAGCATCGCGTCCCGCGTCGACGATCCTTCTGCTGCGCGACGGCGCGAAGGCCGACGGCAACGGCCGCGGCGAAGTCGAGATCTTCATGATGGTTCGCCATCATCAGATCGAGTTCAACTCGGGCGCGCTGGTGTTTCCGGGCGGCAGCGTCGATGCCGGTGATCAGGAGATCGTCGCCCGCGCCGATCTCTATTCGGGCGGCGAGGGCCTTAGCGAAGCGGACCGCGGTTTTCGGATCGCCGCGATCCGCGAGACCTTTGAGGAAAGCGGCATCCTGCTGGCGCGGTCGAAAGGCTCGAACACAGCGATTGATGCCAAGCGCGCCGGCGAGATCGCGGACAAGCACCGCGTTGCGCTCAACGAGCACAAGATCAGCTTTCTGAGCATCCTGGCCGACAATGGTCTCCAGCTCGCGCTCGACACGCTCGTGCCGTACGCGCATTGGATCACGCCGGAGGGCATGCCCAAGCGCTTCGACACCTGGTTCTTCCTGGCCGCAGCGCCGCCGGACCAGCTCGGCGCACATGATGGCCGGGAGTCGACCGACTCGATCTGGCTCTCGGCGCGCGAAGCGGTGGAGGGCGGTGAGAGCGGCCGCTTCAAGCTGCCATTCCCGACCACGCGCAATCTGATCCGGCTCGCGAAGCAGCCAAGCGTGAGCGCCGCGCTGGAGCATGCCCGCGGCATGTCCGTCGTCACGGTGATGCCGGTGATGACCAAGACCGAGACCGGCCGCCAGCTCCGCATTCCCCGCGAAGCCGGCTACGACGGCGAGGTGTTCGAGGTCGGCGCGGTCGGCTAGGATACTTCGACACCTAGCGAAGTATTGGCGACCGCGAACGCGCTAGAGTCCGTCCATTGCAGAATGGACGGAGCGTGCCATGGACGTCAGGCAGGACACCAACATCACCGTCGAGCTGGCGTTGCTGCTCGCGCTCGCCACGCTCTGGGGCGGCTCCTATACCTTCATCAAGCTCGGCGTCGCAACCATCCCCCCGGTTACGCTGATCGCCGCGCGCACGACGGTGGCGGGCCTGTTGCTGCTCGCCGTGATGTGGGCGAGGGGCATCAGCATGCCGACGGACGCCGCGACCTGGCAGCGCTTCGCGTTCCAGGCCGTGCTCAATAGCGTCATTCCCTGGACCCTGATTGCTTGGGGCGAACGCCATGTCGATGCAGCCCTTGCCACCATCCTCAACTCGGCCGGGCCGATCTTCACCTTCCTGCTCACCGCGATGGTCACCCGCCACGAGGCGACGACAACGCGAAAACTGTTCGGCGTGGTCGCCGGCATGGCCGGCATCCTCCTGATCGTCGGCGTCGATGCGTTCCACAATCTCGGCAGCGGCCTCGTTGCGGAAGCCGCCATCGTCGCCGCCACCATCTGCTACGCCTGCGCCGCGATCTTCGGCCGGAGCTTCAAAGGCCTCGATCCGATGGCGCCGGCCGCCGGCTCGCTACTGGTAGGCGCGGCCGTGCTCATCCCGGCTTCGCTGGTGCTCGAGCGGCCCTGGACGCTGTCGCCCTCGCTGACCTCGGTCCTGGCTCTGATCGCGCTCGCGGTGTTCTCGACGGCTGCCGCCTTCGCGATCTATTTCCGCCTGATCCAGACCCTCGGCTCGGTCGGCACCACCGCGCAGGCCTATCTCCGCGTCCCTATCGGGGTCGCCATCAGCGTCGCCTTCTTAGGTGAGACCCTGAGCCGGACCGCCTGGATTGGGCTTGCCTGCGTCGTCCTCGGCGTCGCCGCCATGACGATCCCCGCCCGGCGGCGGGCTGTCGCTAAACCATCATGAAAAACAGTCCCTTCCGGCCGGCGGAGGCATGTTCCCCCGGAGGGGAGATACGTCGTATATTGGGAACGTATGGAGTCCGGTTCCGCCCCAATGCCCGTCGAAACGCCACCGAATCCGCCGCCGAAGCGATCGTTTTCGCTGTCGATCGGCCAGACGACCTTCGGCGGCTTCATCCTGGTGCTGGCGGTGATCATCGTCACCTCGGCCGCCAGCGTGATCGCGATCCGGCATATCGATGCCACCTTCGCCGAGCTTCAACGGCTGCAGAGCGTCGGTGATCTCGCGGAAGATATCGACCGCCGCATGAACGATTTGCGGCTCGCCGCGCGTGACTTCGTCACCGATCCCGGCGCGGGCATCCAGTTCAAGCAGGTCGGCGAGGCTGCCTCGACCCTGAGTGACATTCTCAAGAAGACCCGTATCGATCTGGCCCCCGAGCAGCAGGACATGATCGACGGTGTTTCCGTGCGGCTCGCGACCTATCGCAGTGGACTGGAGCGGATCTCGACCCTGATCGATCGCCGCGCGCAGCTGCTTGCCGGATTGCCGCCGCTGCGTGACCAGTTCGATGCGGCGGTCTCCGAAAGCGGGGACCGCGATCTCGCGGCGCGTCTGTCGGAAGCCCAAAGCCGGATTGCACTTGGGCTGCTCGCACGCAATCCGTCCGCGGCCGAACAGGCTGCGCAGGGCATGCGGACGATGGAGATCGCAGATAGCCGGTTGAAGTCGGCCGTGAATAATTACGCCGATGCCATCATCGCGGTCGCCGTCCGCGAACGGCAGATTGCCGATATCGATCGCGAGGTGCTGGGGACCGAGGGCCGGCTGATCGGCCGCGTCACCGAATTGCTTCGCGACGTCAGCGATCGTCGCGGCCATGTGCTGTCGCGCGATTTCGCCCGGACGCTTGCGGAGGCGCGCTGGCAGAGCATCGTGCTGGGCACCATGGGCGTGCTGATCGGTATCCTGGCCGCGGCCTTCGTGGTGAGCCGGACGGTGCGTCCGCTTGCCCAGATCGCGCGCTCTATTCGTGCTCTGGCGGCAGGCGAGAAGAGAACGTCGATCCCGTCGGCCGACCTCAACAACGAGATTGGCGACATCGCACGCGCCGCCGAAGTGTTCCGC
>JAEWHT010000415.1 GCA_023387695.1 Pseudomonadota bacterium
GGTGTAGATCGCGGTGACGCCCGGCATCGATGCCGCAGCACTGGTGTCGATCGAGACGATCTTCGCGTGGGCATGCGGCGAGCGCAGCACGTGCAACCACAGCGCGCCATCCTCAGGCTTGTCGTCGATAAATTGCCCCTTCCCGGTGAGCAGCCGCTGGTCTTCCAAACGCTTGACGGGCTGGCCCGCTCCGAAACGCAAATTGCCGGGAAGAATGTTCATTCCGTAGGTCCTCTAAGCCTCAAAGTGCGGGCGCCTTTTAGCGGATCGAGGCAGGCGAGACCAGCCGCGGTTTTGGGCGGAAATGCCGCGATTTCGGCATGGCGGGAGAGCCTTAAGACAGCTCTTTGAGCGCCGCTTCCACGACCTTGCGCGCATCGGCCGACAGTGCGGCCTGCGGTGGGACGGGATCGCCGACGTCGTAGCCCTGGATCGCGAGCCCGGCCTTGATGCAGGCGGCAAGGTTGAAGCGGGCGAAGGCCTCATTGATGCGCCACAGCTTGCGCTGGAGCGCCATGGCGTCGTCCCAGCGTTTGGCCTGGCAGAGGTCGTAGAGCGCGACGCTCTGGCGCGGGATGATGCAGGCCGGTCCTGCCATCCAGCCGAGGCCGCCGATCAGCATCACCGCGGCGGGGATATGGGCGGAGGCCGAGAACACGCGCAAGCGATCGCCGCAGCGATTCATGATCGAGAGGAGCCGGCCGGTGTTGGTCGAGGCATCCTTGATATAGCCGATGCGCGGATGCTCGGCTAGGCGCGCGATGACGTCGAGGGTCAAATCCGAGCGCTGGAATTGCGGATTGGTGTAGATGACGACCGGAATATCCACGGCATCGGCGATGCTGCGGAAGTAAGATTCGATTTGGGCATCGGCCAGCGGGAAATAGGCCTCAAGGATCGCCAAGATGCCGTTGGCGCCGAGCTTCTGGTAAGCCTGCGCCTGCGCTACCGCATCCGCCGTCGAGGTCGATGCGACGCCCGCCACCACGGGCACACGGCCCTTCGCGGCCTCGATCGTGGTCTGCACGATCGCCATGCGCTGGGCAGCGTTGAGATAGGCGAACTCGCCGGTCGAGCCGAGCGGCGTCAGCCCGTGCACGCCGGCGCCGATCAGGTCGTCGCAGAGCTTTGCAAGCACATCAGTCCGCACTGCGCCATCAGCACCGACGGGCGAGACGAGATAGGGGAAGACGCCACGAAATTCGGTCATGTCGGGAATAAATTCCGGGGGAAGCGAGTCCAGTTTGACAGGCGTGCGATCCATCGCGTGCTACCATGGGGCCCTATTGCCAGCAAGCGAACGACCTTCGAAGAGCGTATTTGTGGTTTTGGAAATTGTCCTGCAGCGTTGGCGGGTTTCGTTGTGTTGCGTTGGCTTCCTGGCCGCCGCACTGTGCCCCGGCTTGGCCGAGGCTGGTGAATGTCCGTCGTCGCAATCGGAGATCGCGACCGATCGCCCTGACGTGACCAATTCCAGCCTGGTCGTGCCTGCCGGCAGCATCCAGATCGAAAACGGCCTCAACACCTCCAGCCAGGCCGCCGGCAAGGGATTTGACGGCAGCAACAGCCGTCTCCGCTTCGGTATCGCGCCCTGCCTCGAAGTGCTGGTGGACGTGCCGAGCTATGTCGGGCGGCTAACCGGCACGGTCGACACAGGTTTCACCAACGTCACCCCCGGCGTGAAATGGCAGGTCAGTGGGTTGCCAGAGCCTGCGAACCTCTCGGTGGTCTTCGGCGTCGGCCTGCCGACTGGCACGCCTGCGATCACCGGCGCTGGCTATCAGCCCTATCTGCAATTCCCCTGGTCCTACGAGCTTGGCAACGGTTGGGGCATCAGCGGTATGTTCACAAGCTTCTTCCGGCCCTCCGACCTATCCAACCACCAGACCAGTGAGGCGACCTTCGTGATCGAGCGGAAGGTCAGCGAAAAGCTGGCGCTGTTCGCCGAATATGTCAGCGACACTCCATCGCGCGGCGCCAGCACGGCGCTGCTCAATGTCGGCGGCGGTTATCTCCTGAACCGGACCGAACAGATCGATTTCCATTTGGCTTTCGGTCTCAACCGGAACTCGCCAGACTACATCATCGGCGTCGGTTATTCCTACCGCTGGGACAACGTCATCGGCACGGCGACGCGACCGCGCCTTTGGCATTGACCAAAACTGGTTAGTGCGGACCGCTCACACCTTGAGTAGCCGGACCCGCGTGCCCCAGGGATCGCTCGCCTCGACGCCATCCGGCAGTTGCACCACGGTCGCACCGCCCTTGCGCAGGCGCTCTTCCTGCGCGGCGAGGATATCCTGCTTCTCCGTCACTAGCGAAAACCAGGCGAGCCCTGTCATCGCGTCGTCGCGCTGGCCTGCGCCCTGGCTCTGCCAGACGTTCATGCCGAGATGATGGTGATAGCGCCCTGACGACAGGAACGCCGCGCCGTTGCGACTGCGGGTCGGGTCCAGGCCAACAGCGCCGTGGTAAAAATTCTGCGCCTGCGCGAGATCGCCGACGCGCAAATGCATGTGGCCGACGCGCAATCCGTCCGGCGCCTTGGCATAGTCGTTGACGCGCGTGTTTGTCAGCGACAGCAAATCGGGAATGTTGAGTTCGTCGGTCGCCATCTTCACGCTGCCCTCGCTCCACTGCCATTGCGACGGCGCGCGGTCGGCGTAGACCTCAATGCCGTTGCCTTCGGGATCATCGAGATAGACGGATTCGCTGACGAGGTGATCGGCAAAGCCCGATAGCGGCACGCGGTGCGAGGCGGCATGCACCAGCCAGCGCGCGAGGTCCTTGCGCGTCGGCATCAGGAATGCGGTGTGGTAGAGGCCGGCGGCATTGCGCGGCTCGATGGCGGCATCGGGGCGCGCTTCCAGCACCAGCAGCGTAATACCGGCCGTGCCGAGCTTCGCAGCAGCGGCCGAGCGCTCCATCACGGTGAGCCCGATCACGTCGCGGTAGTAGTCCGCCACCTTGTCGAGATTCTTCACCCGCAGCGTGACCATGCCGACCCGCATCGGCGTGCGGCTGGCATAGGTCGGCCCGCCACCTTGCGGATTGCCCTCGGCGCGGGCGGCACCTGCCGCGGCCATCGCGAGCGAGCTGGCGCCGGCAAGTTGAAGCAGGGTACGGCGGGTCAGGTCGATGGTCATCGGTCAGGGCTCGCTGGAAATTGTTTGGGGCTGTCAGGCGCAATTTGGAGATTGCTACACGTTCCCGTGAGGAGGTCCCAATCACATGTTCGTCGGCCGTGGCATTACGGAGGACTGGCCACCCGACCAGTTTCGCAATCGGCAGCGACATCCCAGATTGGAGGCAGCTTACAGGAGCCTTCCATGACCGACCCCACTCCCCTCTCCTCATTATCGTCCGCGCTCGCGGATGTCGTGGCGCGCATCGCGCCGTCAATTGTCTCCGTGCATTCGCATCGCTCCCGCTCCACCGGCTTCGTCTGGAAGCCAGGCCTGATCATCACGGCCGACGAGGCGCTGGCCGACGAGGGCGAGGTCCAGATCGCGCTTGCTGACGGCAGCACGACCACCGCGACGATTGTCGGCCGCGACCACACCACCGATATCGCGCTCTTGCGCGCGGATATAAGCGTTGCGCCAGTCAAGCTGGCCGCGACAGTCCCTGCCCTCGGCACGCTCGCTATCG
>JAEWHT010000418.1 GCA_023387695.1 Pseudomonadota bacterium
AAGCGGAAATGCTCCGCACCCCGAACTTCGGCCGCAAGTCGCTGAACGAGATCAAGGAAGTGCTGGCCCAGATGGGTCTGCATCTCGGCATGGAAGTGCCGGGCTGGCCGCCGGAGAACATCGACGAGCTCGCCAAGCGCTTCGAAGATCACTACTGATCTGACTTCACCGTGACGGCCGGCGTCCCCGGCCGTCATTTTTATGGGCGAACGCAGGCAGCCCACCTGAGCAACATGTCCGACGAACCGTCGCGGCAGTTTTAAGTAAGGACTAAACACATGCGTCACGGCAAGGTTCATCGGAAGCTCAACCGCACGGCCGAGCATCGCCGCGCGATGTTCGCCAACATGGCGGCCTCGCTGATCAAGCACGAGCAGATCGTCACCACGCTGCCCAAGGCGAAGGAGCTTCGTCCGATCGTCGAGAAGCTCGTCACCCTCGGCAAGAAGGGCGGCCTTTCCTTGCGTCGTCAGGCCATCTCCGAGATGCGCGACAAGGACCAGGTCAAGAAGCTGTTCGACGTGCTGGCGCCCCGCTACAAGGATCGTCAGGGCGGCTACACCCGCATCATCAAGGCGGGCTTCCGCTACGGCGACAACGCCGCGATGGCGGTGATCGAGTTCGTCGATCGCGACGTCGATGCAAAGGGCCAGGACTCCGGTCCGGTGCAGGCCAAGGAAGCCGAGGCGGCGTAAGCCAATTCGCCATCAAGTTTCAAAAGCGGCGCCCTTGGGTGCCGCTTTTTTGTATCCGGCAGCCATTTCTCATGCTGCGCACGATGATTTCTAGCAAAGCATTTCGATGAGGGGCTTCGATGAGGATCGCCTTCGGGATCGCGCTGGCGCTGCTGACGTCGCCGGTTTCCGCCGAGACGCTCGCTGAGCGCGGCGCCTATCTCGTCAACAGCGTGATGGTCTGCAACAACTGCCACACGCCACGCGGCCCTCAGGGGCTGGATATGACGCGCATGCTCTCGGGCGGGCAGACCTTTGACGAGCCAGCCTTCAAGGTCACCGCATCCAACATCACGCCCGACAAGGATACCGGCATCGGCGCCTGGAGCGATGCAGAGCTGAAGCATTTCCTCGTCAGCGGCATCAGGCCGAACGGATCGGCCGTTGCGCCGATCATGCCGACGATTTTCTACACGGTGCTCACGACGCGCGATCTCGATGCACTCACGGTCTATCTGCGTTCGGTGCCATCCGTGCACCACGAGACGCCGGCGCCGGAATACAAGATCGCGTTGAAGCCGGAGATGCCGACCTACGCCGGCAAGCAGACGGCTGAAGCGGAGCTGTCCGACAAGCTCGCTCGCGGTCGCTATCTCCTGACCATCGCCCATTGCCTCGAATGTCACACGCCGGAAGGCCCATCCGTGGTGCACGATTTCACTGGTGCCAGCGGCAAGGGCGGTCGCACCTTTAGGGGGCCATGGGGCGAATCCGTCTCGCCCAACATCACGTCGGATCCTGCGGCGGGCCTAGGGCAGTGGAGCGACGACGAAATCAAACGTGCGATTACGCAAGGCATTGCGCGTGATGGTCGCAAGCTCAAGCCGCCGATGGCTTATGCTGGTTACGCCACCATGACGGCCCAGGATCTCGATGCCATCGTCGCGTTTGTCCGAACGCTGCCGCCGCGCAACTAACTCGTCACGCGTCGGTGAGGGACGATTGAAGCTGCTTCGCAGCGCACGATATCTCCGTCAGCATCAATGGAGATAATTCATGAAGATCGACCTTTCCGGCAAGACTGCACTCGTGACCGGCTCGACCGCCGGCATCGGCCACGCCATCGCCAAGGGCCTCGCAGGATCGGGCGCGAGCGTCGTGATCAACGGGCGCGGCCAGGACAAGGTCGATGCGGCCGTGCGCAAGCTTGAAGGGACCGGCGCCAAGGTGCGCGGCATCGCCGCCGACGTCTCGACAGCTGCCGGCTGCAACGCGCTCGTGGCTGAATTGCCCGAGGTCGACATTCTCATCAACAATGCCGGCATCTTCGAGCCGAAGGGCTTTTTCGAGATTCCGGACGAGGACTGGAGCCGCTTCTTCGAGGTCAACGTGATGAGCGGCGTGCGGCTGTCGCGCGCCTATATGAAGGGCATGATCAAGCGCAATTGGGGCCGCATCGTCTTCATCTCCTCCGAATCCGGGCTCAACATTCCCGCCGAGATGATCCACTACGGCATGAGCAAGACGGCGCAGCTGGCGATTGCGCGCGGCCTCGCACAGCTTACCCAGGGCACTGCCGTGACCGTGAATTCGGTGCTGCCTGGCCCGACCATGTCCGAGGGCGTCGAGACCTTTGTGAAGGATCTCGCGAAGCAGAACGGGCAATCGGTCGACGAGGCCGCCGCCAATTTCGTCAAGCAGCACCGGCCGAGCTCGCTGATCCAGCGCTTTGCCAGCGTCGACGAGATCGCCAACATGGTGGTCTACGTCGCCTCGAAGGAGGCGTCCGCAACCAATGGCGCCGCGCTGCGCGCCGAAGGCGGTATCGTCAACACCATCGCATAAGTTGCGTCGGGCGTCGGGAGTGGGTTCCAGCCTAGCTGATCTGCTCCCGCGCCCCTGCAATTCGCAACGTGATTGGTTAAAAGGGCCTCCATGCTCTGGCCCCTCTCGACCCGTCACAAGCGCCTGTTCAGGCTGACATCCGCGCGATGGCAGCGGCGGGCGATCTTTGTGCTCGGTGGGATCGGGGTTGGCGCTGCGGCCGTGGCACTGGCCCAGCTCGCTGATCTCGCGCAGCACGCCTTTACGCTCCTCTTGGCCAAGTCGCGCTATGCCGTGCTGGCGGTGACGCCGCTCGGATTCATGCTGTCGGCCTATCTGACCATTCGCCTGTTTCCGAACGCTCAGGGAAGTGGCATTCCGCAGGCGATTGCCGCGCGTCATCTGACCGATCAGACGGCGCGCGAGAGCCTGGTCTCGATCAGGATAGCGATCGGCAAGATGATCCTGACGCTGTTCGGGCTGCTCTGCGGTGGCTCCGTGGGGCGGGAAGGGCCGACCGTTCAGGTCGGCGCCTCCATCATGTTCGCGCTCGGCCGCGTCTCGCCGCGCCGCCAGCCCGGGTTGATCCTGGCCGGTGCGGCCGCCGGCGTGGCTGCGGCGTTCAATACACCGCTCGCCGGTATCGTCTTCGGGATCGAGGAGATGAGCCGGGCGTTCGAGACCCGCACGTCCAGCCTCATCATTGCCGCCGTCATCGCGGCCGGCCTGACGTCGCTCGCACTGGCCGGCAACTACGCTTATTTCGGCAGCAGCGCGATGTCGCTTTCGCGTGGCACCGATTGGCTGGCCGTTCCGCTCTGTGGCGTGGTCGGCGGCTTCGCCGGCGGCCTGTTCAGCCGCGTCGTGATCGCGATGGCGCGCGGTTTCAAGAACCCGCTTGGACGCGCGCTCAAGGATCACCCGCTCTGGTTCGCATGTGCCTGCGGCTTCGCTGTCGCGATCTGTGGCCTGGTATCGGGCGATACGATCTACGGCACGGGCTATGTGCAAGTGAAGGACGCGCTGGATCACGGCACGCCGCTGCCGCAGGACTTTGGCGTGCTCAAGCTGTTCGCGACCACCTTTGCCGCGATCAGCGGCATACCCGGCGGCATCTTCTCGCCGTCGTTGGCTGTCGGCGCGGGCCTCGGCAGCAACATCGCCTCGTTCTTCCACGACGCGCCACTCGGCGCCATCATGCTGCTCGGCATGGTCTCCTATTTCGCCGGCGTCGTGCAGGCGCCGATCACCGCGTTCGTGATCGTGACCGAGATGACTGACAATCACGGCATGGTGGTTCCACTAATGACGGCCGCGCTGATCGCGCATTTCGTCTCGCGGTTGGTCTGCGAGGAGGGTATCTATCACGCGCTCGCAAAGGGCTATGTCGAGCGGGCGACGCGTCCGCGTGAAGGGGAAGGACAATGAGCCGTTTCTGGAGCAGCTTGACGCATGATCTGAAGCCCTACGTGCCGGGCGAACAGCCCCGCATGGTGGATCTGGTCAAGCTGAACACCAACGAAAACCCGCTCAGCCCGTCACCGCGTGCGCTGGAAGCGATCCGCGAGTCGGCAGCCGATACGCTGCGCCTCTATCCGGACCCGCAGGCACTTGAGTTGCGGGCAACCCTGGCCGCTTATCACGGCGTCAGACCGGAGCAAGTGTTTGTCGGCAACGGATCCGACGAGGTGCTGGCGCATGCCTTCGTCGCGCTGCTGAAGCACGATGCACCGCTGTTGTTTCCTGACATCACCTACAGTTTCTATCCGGTCTATTGCCGCCTGTTCGGCATCGCCTACGAGCCCGTGCCGCTCGATCAGGGCATGCAAGTTCGCATCGCCGATTATCGCCGGCAGGCCGGCGCGATCATCATCCCCAATCCGAATGCACCGACGGGGATCGCGCTTTCTCGCGCCGAGATCGCAACGCTGCTGGACGAGCATCTGGACGTGCCCGTGGTCGTGGACGAGGCCTATGTCGATTTCGGTGCGGAGACCGCTATTCCGCTGGTCGCCTCGCACCCCAATCTCCTGGTCGTGCAGACCATGTCCAAGTCGCGCGCTTTGGCCGGACTGCGGGTCGGATATGCGATCGGCGATGCCGATCTGATCGATGCGCTCACGCGCGTCAAGGACAGCTTCAATTCATATCCGCTCGGCCGGCCTGCCCAGGCCGGCGCGATCGCGTCCGTCGAGGACGAAGCCTACTTCCAACAGAGCCGGCTTCGCGTGATCGAGGGCAGAGAGCGGCTGACCCGCGGACTGAAGGGCGCCGGCTTTGAGGTGCTGCCGTCTCAGGCCAATTTCGTCTTCGCGCGTCATCCAGCACATGAGGGCGCCGCGCTTGCGGCGGCGCTGCGAGAGCAGGCGGTCATCGTCCGCCACTTTTCCGCGGACCGCATCTCGGACTATCTGCGCATCACCGTGGGCACGGATGAGCAGATCGACCGGCTGTTGTCGGCCTTGTCCAAAATCGTGAAGTAGCACTAGAAATCGTAGGGTGGGCAAAGCGAAGCGTGCCCACGCACTTGTGTTGACAGAGAGAGATGGTGGGCACGGCGCAAGTGCGCCTTTGCCCACCCTACAAAATCGTCGCCTACCACCCCTCAAGCACGATCTTGCCGCGCGACTTGCCGCTCTCGAGCAGCGCATGCGCGCGCTTGAGGTTGGCTGCGTTGATCGTGCCAAAGGTCTGGTCGAGTGTCGTGCGCAGCACGCCCTTGTCGATGAGATCGGCGACGTCGTTGAGCAGATGATGTTGCGCGATCATGTCCGGCGTCTGGAACGAGGAGCGCGTGAACATCGATTCCCAATGCACGGAGATCGCCTTGCCCTTGAAGGTGCTCATGGCGAATTCGGCGGGATCGTCGATCAGGCCGAACTTGGCCTGTGGCGCCATGAACTCGGCGATCGATTTGTAGTGTTGCTCGGTGAAGGTGAGGCTCGCCACCAAGGCGACCGGCGGCAGCTTGAGCTGCTCGATCTGCTCCTTCATCGGCTTGCCGTGGTCGATCACCGCATGCGCGCCGAGATCGAGGCACCATTTCTGCGATTCCGGCCGTGTCGCGGTCGCAACCACGGTCAGACCCGTCAGGCGACGCGCAAGCTGGATCAGGATCGAGCCGACACCGCCGGCGCCGCCGGTGATGAGCAGCGTGCGCGGATCGACGCTCTTGCCGGGCACCGCGCCGAGCCGATCGAACAGCAATTCCCAGGCGGTGATCGAGGTGAGGGGGAGGGCGGTAGCCTGCGCGAACGAGAGCGATTTCGGCTTGTTGCCGACGATGCGCTCATCGACCAGGTGGAATTCCGAGTTGGTGCCCTGGCGCTGGATTGAGCCTGCGTAGAACACCTCGTCGCCCGGCTTGAACAGCGAGACATCGGGACCAATCGCGTCGACGACACCTGCGGCGTCATAACCCAAAATCTTGGTCTCGCCCTCGGGCGGGGCGGCGCGCTTGCGTACCTTGTAATCGACCGGGTTGGCCGAGATTGCCTTTACAGCAACGCGGATGTCGCGTCCCTTGGGCTCGGGTTTGACGGTCTCGAAATCGATCAGCGCGTCCTGATCCTCGATCGGAAGCGATTTCTTGTAGCCGACGGCCTTCATGGCTTGTCTCCATCAGATGGCGTATTCGCCTGCCGCTCTAACTGTCGCGCTGGCTCTCATTTGGCAAGTACTGTAAATTCGGGGATATAGTCCCTGTTTGGATACTATTGGGAAAATTCGCATGAAACGCCGCAATTTTGCCCGTCGTCCCGGCTGCTCGGTCGAGGCGACACTGGATCTGATCGACGGCAAATGGAAGGGCGTGATCCTCTATCACCTCCAGAGCGGCACCCAGCGTTTCGGCGAATTGCGGCGCATGATGCCCAGCATCACCCAGCGCATGCTGACCAAGCAGCTTCGCGCGCTCGAGGAGGATAAGCTCGTCATCCGCAAGGTCTATGCCGAAGTGCCGCCGCGCGTGGAGTATTGCCTCTCCGAACTCGGTGAGAGCCTGCGACCGGTGATCGACGTCCTCAAGGCCTGGGGCGAGAGCCATCAGCAACAGCTCTCCTGCGCGCCGCCACCGGTGGTCGTGAGGAAGCCGAAGCGGGCTGCCTAGGTTTGTAGAGAAGCTAGCGCTGCACCCTCGGTGTCGTCCCCGCGAAGGCGGGAACCCATAACCCCAGGGAGAAGTTTTGGCGCGAGCCGGTAACTCCGAGTCTTCGCCAAACCCAACCCTGTGGTTATGGGTCCCGGGTTCGCGCTTGCGTGCGCCCCGGGACGACAGTGAGGTCAGAACGCCACTTGCGTACGCATCGCGACCGCGTTGAATGACGAGCCCGTGTTCACAGCGGACGTCGCGCTCGCCTGTTTGGAGATGTCGCCGTGCAGGTAGTCGAGCATGAAGCGGACGTTGTTGTTGACGTACCAGTTCAGCGCCGCAGTGTAGACGGTCTGACGTCCACCCGCGATGCCGGCTGCGGTCGCAAGCTGATCGTTCAGGTTCATCGTGCTCACGCGTCCGGCGATTTCCCAGGCGCCCCAGCCGCCGCCAGCCAGTGAGAACGGATTGGCCGGCTTCACGCCTCCATAGGCGGCGTTCGACGGATTGTAGGCACGGCTCTCGCCGGTCAGGATGTAACCCACCTGTGCGTAGCCGCCGTCAAACTTCAGGCTCGTCGCGCCGACCGGCGGCAGTCCGGTATTCGCCGTGCGGTCGACGTTGAACCAGTAATATTCGCCCTGCGCGATGAACGAGCCATAGGTCGCGGCCGCCTCGACGCCGTAGACCTGCGCGCCGGAGACGTTGGCGATTGCGCCGGTCGAGATCAGCGTCGTCGGATCGATCCGCAGCTCTGGCCGGTCACTGAGAGTGAGCGTCTGCGCCTGTGTCACGAGATTGCGCGGCGGCTGGATCAGCCACTCCGCATCGGCACCGATATGCACGGAGTAGCCGTTGCCGCTGATCGGGTTGCCGGCGACGCGGGCGACGGCGCCGTACTGCTCGCTGGTGCCGGGCGGAGACACGCTGGAGGCAGAGTGGATGGCGCCGGTGGTGGGTCCAGTGACATAGGCACCCATCCAGAGCTGGTCATTCCACCAGCGCGTGCCGACGGCCGAACGGAAGTCACCGGCTGCGATGTTCTGCGCGATGAGACCGGACGAGGCACGCTCCATGAACATGATGTCGTTGGAGCTGGTTGATTCATCCATCGTCCAGGCGATGTCCATCACGCCGGCTTCGATCGCCATCTTGCCGCCGAACGGCTTGAGGCCGGTGAAGCTGAGAAAGGCATTTTCGATGCCGGATGTGCCGCCGCCCGGAAGGAAGCCGACGGCGGTGGCGCCGGCTGCACCAGTGCCGCCAAAGCCGTCCGACGAGCCACCGAAGTCGTAGATCAGAGAGTAATTCCAGTCGCCAAAGAATTTGCCGACGATGCCGATGCGCGCGCGGCGGACATTCTCGCCGCTGTCGAGCTGTTGCGGCGCCGTCGCAGCCGTGTTGGGACGGTAGTTGTAACCGCCGACATCCCAGTGCACGCGGCTTGTGATGGCGACGCAGTTCTGTTCGTCCGCGGTGCAGATGGTCGGCCGGTTGTTCGGCATCGTGACCACGACGCCGGAGGTCGCCACCGGGCCCTTGACCGGAATGGCCGCGTTGGCATTGGCGATGGCGGCCTTCGCCTCCGAGCGTGCTTCGGCCTTGGCCTCGGCTTTCGCTTCCTGCCTGGCCTTCGCCGTGGCCGCCGTATTTGCGGCGGTCTGGTTCTGCAGCTTGTCGAGCTTCTGCTCCAGCATCTTCAGCTGCTGCTTCAGGAGCGCGATCTCCTGATCGCTATTGCTTTCTGCGTGGGCCTGTGAGGCCGCCAGCATGCCGGCGAGACCAATCGCCGTAGCCGCAATTCTTGTTCTGCTCATGTCATGACTCCATCCTTTGACGAACTTCCCCAAGTCGCAACGGGAGAGCCTAAGAATGATCGATGACTGCCCCGCGAAGGCGCACGCCCGGTTGCGCTGTTCCCACTGATGCAAATTCGCCGCAACCGAATCCGCCATTGGGCACAATGCAAGATGATGCGCGTCATGCCAATCCACTGGCCCCGGCAAATTGCCATTTCGCACGCTGGGCTTGCATGCGCGACACACCGGAAAGGGGCTGAATATTGACGTCCAGCGCCCTTCTATTGGGGGGCGAACGCGCCTATATTCCGGCGTCTTTTCCAAGAGGTAGGAATGTTTCGAGCGAACTGGACCGCCGTCGTCACGGCAATGTGCATAGCCTTTTCGGCCCATTTCAATCCGAGCGCGGCGCAGGACCGTCGCGTGCCGTCGTCGCCGGCCGAGCTGCGGCTCTCCTATGCGCCGATCGTGCAGCGGGTGCAGCCGGCGGTCGTCAACGTCTATGCGGCCAAGGTGGTGCAGAACCGCAATCCGCTGCTGGACGACCCGATCTTCCGCCGCTTCTTCGGTGGCGGCCAGCAGCAGGAGCAGGTTCAGCGCTCGCTGGGTTCGGGCGTGATCGTGGATTCCTCCGGGCTCGTCGTCACCAACGTCCATGTCATCGAGGGCGCCGACCAGGTGAAGGTGTCGCTATCGGACAAGCGCGAGTTCGAGGCCGAGATCGTCTTGAAGGACTCCCGGAGCGATCTCGCGGTGCTGCGCCTGAAGGACACCAAGGAGAAGTTTCCGGCGCTCGAATTCACCAATTCGGATGAGCTGATGGTCGGCGACGTCGTGATCGCGATCGGCAATCCGTTTGGCGTCGGCCAAACCGTGACGCACGGCATCATCTCGGCGCTGGCACGCACGCAGGTCGGCATCACCGACTACCAGTTCTTCATCCAGACGGATGCGGCGATCAATCCCGGCAATTCCGGCGGTGCGCTGGTCGACATGAATGGCCGGCTCGCAGGTATCAACACGGCGATCTATTCGCGCTCGGGCGGTTCGCAAGGCATTGGCTTTGCTATCCCTGCCAACATGGTGCGCGTCGTCGTCGCCTCCGCCAAGAGTGGCGGCACGGCGGTGAAGCGGCCATGGCTTGGTGCGAAGCTGCAGGCGGTGACGCCCGAAATCGCCGAGAGCCTCGGTCTGCGCTCGCCGACCGGTGCGCTGGTCGCAAGCATCGTTCCCAATGGTCCTGCGGCAAAAGCAGGTCTGAAATCCTCCGACCTCATCACCGGGATCGATGGTCAGACCGTGGACGATCCCAACGCCTTCGACTACCGCTTCGCCACGCGTCCGATCGGCGGAAGTGCGCAGATCGACGTGCAGCGCGGCGGTAAGCCGCTCAAGCTCGCGATCGCGCTCGAGACCGCACCCGACATCGGTCGCAACGAGCTCGTCATCACCACGCGCTCGCCGTTCCAGGGCGCGAAGATCTCCACCATCACGCCGGCGGTGGCCGACGAACTGCATCTCGATGCCGACACTGAGGGAGTTGTCGTCACCGACATCGGTGATGGCACGGCGGCGCAAAACGTCGGCTTCCAGAAGGGCGACATCATCCTGTCCGTGAACAACCAGAAGATCGCCAAGACCAGTGACCTGGAGAAGGCCGCCAAGGAGCAGGCACGGCTCTGGCGCATCGGGCTGGTGCGCGGCGGCCAGCAGATCAACGTCACGCTGGGCGGATGAGTCCGAAGCGACCACAGGAGACGCCAACTCTCTTTGCCGCGGCGGGGCTCGATCACGAAGCCCCGCATCCGCTGCCTGACAGGTTGCGGCCGCGTGCGCTGTCGGAGGTCGTCGGCCAGGATCACATCCTCGGTCCCGACGGCGCATTGACGCGCATGCTGGAAACTCGCACGCTGGGATCGCTGGTGTTCTGGGGCCCGCCCGGCACAGGCAAGACCACGGTGGCGCGGCTGCTCGCGGATGCGACCGATCTGCATTTCGAGCAGATCTCGGCGGTGTTCTCCGGCGTCGCCGATTTGAAGAAAGCGTTCGATGCCGCGCGTGCCCGTCGCGAGATGGGCAAGGGCACGCTGCTGTTCGTCGACGAGGTGCATCGCTTCAACCGGGCGCAGCAGGATTCGTTTCTGCCCGTCATGGAAGACGGCACCGTCGTCATGGTCGGCGCCACCACCGAGAACCCATCCTTCGAGCTCAACGCGGCGCTTCTGTCTCGCGCACGCGTGCTGGTGTTTCGTTCGCTCGATGCGGCCGCAATCGAAAAACTGTTCGCGCATGCCGAGGAGGTCGAGGGCCGCAAGCTGCCGCTCGATGAAGAGGCGCGCGCCGTGCTGGTGCGGATGGCCGACGGTGACGGCCGGGCGTCGCTGACGCTCGCCGAAGAGGTCTGGCGTTCCGCGCGGGCGGACGAGATTTTCAATGCTGCGCAGTTGCAGGACATCCTGCAGCGCCGCGCGCCGATCTACGACAAATCGGCTGACGGGCATTACAACCTGATCTCGGCGTTGCATAAGTCCGTGCGCGGCTCCGATGCGGACGCGGCGCTGTATTATCTCTGCCGCATGCTCGATGCCGGCGAGGATCCGCTGTTCCTGGCGCGCCGCGTCGTGCGCATGGCGGTCGAGGACATCGGCCTTGCCGATCCGCAGGCGCTCGTCATCGCCAATGCCGCGAAGGACGCCTTTGACTTCCTCGGCCATCCCGAGGGCGAACTCGCAATCGCGCAAGCCGTGGTCTATCTCGCCACCGCGCCGAAATCGAACGCTGTCTACACGGCGTTCGGCACGGCGATGCAGGTGGCGAAACAGGCGGGTTCGCTGCTGCCGCCAAAGCACATCCTGAATTCGCCGACCAAGCTGATGAAGTCCGAGGGCTACGGCGCGGCGTACGAATACGACCACGACGCGCCCGATGCCTTCTCCGGCCAGGACTACTTCCCGGAAGCCTTGGGCCGCCAGACTTTCTACGACCCGCCCGAGCGCGGTTTCGAGCGGGAGATAAGGAAGCGGCTGGATTACTGGGCCAAGCTGCGCAAGGAGCGGGGCGGCTCGCGCTAGAGCATGATCCGGAAAAGTGTGAAGCGGTTTTCCGAAAAGATCATGCTCAAACAATTAGAATCGGCCATTTCGTCGTGACGAAAGGCCGCTTTTAGGGTAGGCAGGCAAGCATGAGCCGCCGCATCAAAAGAACCAATCAAGAGCCCCGTTCGCGCGATGAGCGCAAGGAATCGCGCCCGTTCAAGGCACGGACCGCGAAGAAGGCGGGGCCGCGTCCGGGCGGAAAGCCCGGCAGCAAGCCGCCGCGCTTTGCCGGTGAGCGCACTGAGCGTCGTCCGCCCAAAGCCGAGGTCGAACGGGCTGCGCCGGAAAAGCCCGTCGAAGCGCTGCTGCCGACCAAGGTGCAGACCGTCAAAGTGACGGCCGACGAGAACAACATGCGCGTCGATCGCTTTCTCGAAGCGCGCTTTCCCGGCCTGTCGTTCTCCCACATCCAGCGCGTCGTCCGCAAAGGTGAGCTTCGCGTCGACGGCAAGCGCGTCGACAGCAAGGATCGCCTGGAGGAGGGACAAAGCGTCCGCATTCCGCCGCTGAAGATCGACGCACCGAAGGCCGCCGGCGAGCTCTCGGATGCTGCGCAGAAGACGCTCAAGGCGCTGAAGGAGATGACCATCTACGAGGACGACGACGTCCTCGTGCTGAACAAGCCCGCTGGTCTCGCCGTGCAGGGCGGCTCCGGCATGACGCGCCACGTCGACCAGATGCTGGAGGTGATGCGTGATTCCAAGGGCCAGAAGCCGCGCCTCGTGCACCGCATCGATCGCGAGACGTCGGGCTGTCTGCTGATCGCCAAGACGCGCTTTGCCGCCTCGCATCTGACCGGCGCCTTCCGCTCGCGCTCCGCACGAAAAACCTATTGGGCGCTGGTGCCGGGCCTGCCGAAGCCGAAGCAGGGTCGCATCTCGACCTTCCTGGCAAAGGAAGAGAGCGAGGACGACACCATCATGCGCATCGCGCAACATGGCGACGAAGGCGCCAGCCATGCGGTGACCTATTATGCGGTGGTCGAGACCGCCGGCAACAAGCTGACTTGGGTGTCGCTTAAGCCTGTGACGGGACGCACCCACCAGCTGCGCGCCCACATGGCTCATATCGGCCATCCCATCGTCGGCGATCCCAAATATTTCAACATTGAGAACTGGCAGCTGCCGGGCGGCCTACAGAACCGGCTGCATTTGCTCGCGCGCCGTATCGTCATCCCGCATCCACGCGGCGGCTTTATCGACGCCACCGCGCCGCTGCCGCCGCACATGCAGCAGTCGTGGAATCTGCTCGGGCTCGACGCAAGCCGGTTCGATCCGATCGAGAACGCGCCGGAGGAGTAGGGGCTGGGTCTCGTTGATAGCCTCGTCATTGCGAGGAGCGCTTGCGACGAAGCAATCCAGACTGCCTCTGTGGAAAGATGCTGGATTGCTTCGCTGCGCTCGCAATGACGGTGTGGGAACAGCGGTGGCTCAATTCCGAAACTGCTCCAGAAACATCCGCAAGCTGTCATGCGGGCTCTCGACATCCGTGATCAGCCAGCCCTCGGGCCCATTCACCAGGATGAAGTTCAGCACGACCTTGCGTCCGTGATTGTCGAAATTCGCAGCGACATAGGTCTTGTCGTATTGCTTGCGGATGATGGCGATCGCGACCGGGCCGAGCTTCCAGCTCGGGCTTTGCACCAGGAAATCGTAGGGCTCGTTGCGCGGCGCCGACCATGCCTTGCGCAGGCTGGGATCGAAAAATTGCCGGGTCGTCGCATCGTCCCGCGGCAGGCCTTTCGACAGGTCCGGCGCACCCTTGCCGTAATAGGCATAGACGTTGCGGATCAGCGATTCCGGGGTGCGAAAGCCGGCCTCGGCCGCGGCCAGCCAAAGCCCGGTGAACAGGGCCACAATGCCCGCAAGTTCCCTCATGCCTGCCGCTCGCTTTATCGGCCGCAATTCCTACTTTAAAAGCCTAGCACTCAGCGACCGGGACCGAAAACTCACATGCGCGAATTGTTCGAAGAAGCAGCCAGCCAGCCCCCGCAGGACCCACGGGAATCGGCGCGCGCCTCCGCGCGGACGCCGCTGCGCAAGCGCTTCTACAAGGAGGCCGGCGTCACCGAGGCCGAGGGCGGCTTTGCCATCACGCTCGACGGCAAGCCGATCCGCACGCCCTCCGCCCGACAGGTGGTCATCCCGTCGCAGACACTGGCCGATGCGGTGGCGGCTGAATGGGCCGCGCAGGGCGAGGCGATCGATCCCGTGACCATGCCGCTGACGCGGATTGCCAACAGCGTGGTCGAGGGTGTGATCGACCGCGTCGAGCTCGTGGCCGAAGACCTCGGAAAATACTTCGAGACCGACCTGCTGTTCTACCGCGCCGGCCATCCCGAGGGGCTGGTCGCCCGCGAGGCCGCGCATTGGGACCCCGTGCTGTTCTGGGCCGCGGACGCGCTGGGGGCGCACTTCATCCTGTCCGAGGGCATCATGCATGTGAAGCAGCCGGACGAGGCGCTGCGGGCCGCCCGCGCCGCGCTGCCGGGCGACCCCTGGTCGGTCGCGGCCCTCCATATGGTGACAACCCTGACTGGCTCGGCCCTGCTGGCGCTCGCGCTGGCCCATGGCGTCCGCGACGCCGACCAGGTCTGGGCCGCCGCCCATGTCGACGAGGACTGGAATATCGACCAATGGGGCGTGGACGAGGAGGCGGCCGCCCGCCGGGCCACGCGCCTGCGGGATTTCGACGCTGCGGTCGCGGTTTTGACGGCCGTGAACCCGCTCGGGACCAAAGGTCCTTAACGAGAGGTTTACGTGGGGGTCCTAGGGTGGGAATCGCATTCCCCGGGCCCCTGAGATGGTGACGCCGATAAGCTCGATCCTTCCGGTCAGTGCCGCCAGCCCCGTGGCTGATGCGGCAACGCCGGATCTTGTGCTGCAGGCCGGCAGCGTCGTCGACGCCAGGGTTGTCAGCGTGCTCGCTGACAATCTGGTGCGGATCGCGATCGCCAACCTGTCGATGGACGTGATGTCCGAGGTGTCGCTCACCCCGGGGCAAAATCTCCAGCTCGCGGTGTCGCAGAACGACGGCACCATCCGGCTCGCCGTCGTCAACGGCGCAGGCGAGGCGAGCGCCGATCAGGTCACGCTGACGCCGACAGCGGCCTCGCTGGTCGACAGCCCATCGCTTGCACCATCCGCGGCGGCATTGCGCAATACTCTAACGCCGACCGAGCAGGTCGCCGTCACCGCAGCCTCGGCCGAGGCGGTCACAAAACAGGGCAGCCAGGCGCCGTTGTTCGCCAATCTCGCTTCTGTCGTAACCGGCAGCGATCTGCCGGCCGGATTGAAGCAGGCTATGCTGGACGTGCTGGCGCAACAGACGCCGCTCAACACTGCGCTCGACGGCGGCGATATCGAATCTGCCTTCCAGAAGTCCGGCCTGTTTCTTGAAGCCTCGCTTGCGACAGGCACCACGTCGGCGACGGGCGCGGTGCCGGATCTGAAAGCGGCGCTGCTCGTGCTGCGCCAGACGCTGGCGGCGACATCGGGCACGCTCGAGACCGCGGCACCGCCGACACAGGCCGTTGCGGTTGCGACGAACGCCGTCGCCACACCGCAGACCGCGGCTGCAGTGCCGCAGGTGGCGGGGGAGGCCGCGTCGGCGTCGTTGCCGACGCCGGAGGCGGGGATCGCTCAACCCGTGCAATTGCCGCGCGACGCCGCGCTTGCGGTCGCCGTGCTGGCTGACCTGGCTGGCGAAGCGCCGCAGGCGGCACTGCCGCGGACGATGTCCGCAGGCCTTGCCGCGAGCCTGCTGCAAGAGGTCACGCAAAACCTGCCGCGCCTGACCGGCAATGTGCCGGGTGCGACGAAGGCCGC
Organism: Pseudomonadota bacterium; assembly: GCA_023387695.1. Classification (GTDB taxonomy): domain Bacteria; phylum Pseudomonadota; class Alphaproteobacteria; order Rhizobiales; family Xanthobacteraceae; genus Bradyrhizobium. The sequence goes on from JAEWHT010000418.1 coordinate 15,310, forward strand.
GCCGGACGGTCACGTCTTCGACGCGGCCGCGCGCACAACGACACCACCGCCGTTCCGCGGCGCGCTGCCGTCGCTGCAAGCGATCGCCTCGCCATCGCTCGCACCAAACGCGCCACTTGCCGCGACCGTGCATCGCCTGCTCGACGACACCGATGCCGCCATCGCGCGGCAGACCTTGTTGCAGGTGGCTTCGCTTCCCGACCGCGTCGATGCCAGTGGTCATCGCAGCGACCCGACCGCACCACAGTGGAATTTCGAGATTCCGTTTGCGACGCCGCAGGGCACCGCGATGGCGCAGTTCGAGATCTCGCGTGACGGCGGCAACGAAACGCCTGATCCGGCCAAGCGCGCGTGGCGCGCGCGTTTCACGCTCAACGTTGAACCCGCCGGCCCCGTGCATGCGCTGGTCACGCTCAACGGCGACAAGACGTTTGTGCGGATGTGGGCCGAGCGGCCGGCAACGGCGCAGCAGCTCCGCGCCGGGATCGGCGAGCTCAATCAAGCGCTGACCAAAGCCGAGCTCAAGCCCGGCGACATCGTCGTGCGCGACGGCACCCCGCCGCAACCGGCACCGGCGCGCGCCGGGCACTTTCTGGATCGCGCCACATGAGCGACGAATCCAAGCTTGCAATCGCGCTGCATTACGAGAAGGGCAGCAACGCGCCCGTCGTCGTCGCCAAGGGCAAGGGCACGATCGGCGCCAAGATCGTCGAGATCGCCAAAGCCAACGACATCCCGATCGAGGAGAACGAGATCCTCGCCGGCGCGCTCTCCAAGGTCGAGCTTGGCGAGGAGATTCCGCCCGATCTCTACAAGGCCGTCGCCGAAGTCTTGGTGTTCGTGCTGCGGCTGTCGGGTCGGGGGCGCTAGCGCACCTTACTCACTCCACACGTCATTACGACCGCAGCTCTCTCCACGTCATTGCGAGGAGCCCTTGCGACGAAGCAATCCAGAGTCCCTCCGCGGAAAGAGTCTAGATTGCTTCGCTGCGCTCGCAATGACGGAGTATGCGGAACCGACGCGGGCCTTATCCCAACTTGAACAACGCCTGCAGGAATTCCACGACCGCTTTCCGCGCTTCCGCCGCCGTTGTCGGATTGCCGCCGACATGCGGGTTGAGCTCGACGCAAGCGTCCTTGTAGGTGAAGGGCGCGTTGGTGTCGGCGTTCATCAGCACGCTGTCGTCGCCTTCTTTGATGTGGCAATTGCGCACGGTCTGCGCATTGGCCGAGACCACCACCGTGTTGACACCGAGCAGGCCGCTGTCGAAGCCATGCGCGCTGTCGGGATATTCGGTCAGCACCACGTCGCGGCCCGCAGCCTTGAGCCGCTCGATGAAGGCCTTGCAGCTCTTTACGGGATTATAGTCGTCAGGCGTGCCGTGGAAGATGCGGATCGGACGCGCCACGACGTCGGTGTCGGTCTGATAGGTCGTCGAGCAATCCGGGTAGAACGGGATGTAGGCCGCAAACTGCACGCCGGATTTGTTCCAGAGCTTGTGGAAGCGGTCGAGGCTCGCATAGAGCGTCGCCTGGCCGCCGCGCGAAAAGCCCATCAGCACGATGCGATCAGGATCGACGCGCGGATGCTTCGCCAGGATCTCCAGCGAGTGGTAGATGTCGATGATCAGGTTGAGCCGACCGAGCAGGGCCTGGTTCGGCCCGGTCACCGTGAGGCCGCGGCCGGTAAAGCCGTCGATCACAAAGGTCGAGATGCCCATGGCGTTGAAGGCGTGCACCCAGGCTTCCGTGGTGGCGCCGACGCCGCTCGAGCCGTGCATCAGCACCACGACCGGCATCTTGCCGGTGCCTTGCGCGACGCGAAACTCGCCGGCGACGGTCACCGGCTTGCCCGCCGCGGCATCGCCGCTGAGGAATTGCTGGTCGGAGAGGGTCAGCGACGGGATCGGGAAGATCTCGGTCCGGGCCGGCGCGTCCTTGGGAAGGGATTGCGCGCCAGCGAGCACGGTTGAAGCACAGAGCGCAATGAGCGTCATGGCGACGCGGAATGCCGTCGGCATCGGATCCTCCCCCTAAGATTTTTCGGAAGTAGACCAACCGGCTGGCATGCTGTCAATTTGCGCGCGGCAGACTCACGCCTTCTCGGCCGGCTTCTTTGCCGTCAGTGCCTGATCGATGGCGAAGCCGCCGATCTCGCTCATGGCCTGCGAGATCACATCGCCCTTGCGGGCAAAGCCGGCGGAGAGGAAATCGAACTGTGTCCGCGCCAGCCGCAGCACCTCGATCGGGACGGAGACCGCAGTCTCGTTGAAACTGTCGACCGAGGCGCGCAACGTCTCGAGCTCGGTGTTCAGTTTGCCGATATGGCTTTCCGCATCCTGCATCAGGCCCATCAGCTTGCTGCGCTCGGTGTCGAACGCGGCGCGCTCGGCCGCCGCAGCCGACGTCACCTCCGCAAGCTGCGCACGCAGCGCGGTGATCTGGCTGACCATCGCGTCGGAGGCGAGCTCGACGGCCTCGCGCAGCTCGACATGCCGTCTGCTCTCTTCCTGTTGCTCGTGAAAGAGCCGCTCAGCCGACATCGCCCGCTGCGCCAGCGACTCGATCAGGCTCGCCGCGCGCAGCAGCGTCTCGCCGTTCCGCCCCGCCACCATGCTGGCCATTCGCCGCAGGAAGTCGGTGGTTTCGGACGCGCTGTTCGGAGGCAGGGGAACGACCGTGGCGGACATGAGGTGATGCTTGCAGCCGGACGTGATGACCGCCGCCGTACCGACTGAGCTCACGCAACATTCGGCGCCTGATCGTGAGGCGAGCAAGCCTGAATCGCCCGGCCGGGTCAACCGACCTGCGCGGGCAAATCGTGGTCATCCCGCCGCCTGAGCGCGACAGGTCAGGCATCTTTCTGCCGGCCGATCCGACCCAGATGGGTGAAGCCGAACCCTGCGGAATATTTCAGCCCATAGCCCAGCGCCCGGTCGATGCCGATATGGGCGAGCCAGATCAAGGCGATGGAGAGGGTGAGGGGCGAGGCGAGGCCAAAACCCAGCGTCATCAGCGTCACCGGCGCCATGTAGCTGTGGGCGGCGTTGTAGGCCAACGCCCCGAATTTGGCGTCCGACAGGTAGGCCAGAAAGCTCAAATCCGGCACTAGGAAGAGCAGCAGATAGACCGTCCAGGAGCCGCCCCAGGCCGCGTAGAGCGCCGTCATGCCGGCGAACAGAAACAGCCCCTCGAGCCGCAGCAGAATCCGGACGCCGCCGGTCACGGAGCCTCCCTCGATCGCTTTCTCGTCCATCCTCGCCTCCCGGGCAAAACTTTGTAATTCCTTGCGCTTTCACGCTGCGGCAGGGCAGCCCTGCGGCGCCGAAAGCGGCTTCCCGGCTTGCAAAATGCCGTGTTAGAACCCCGCATCACATAAGGCTTAAGAACTGGCGGGAGCAAATGAAGAATATCCTGGACGCCCTTGAAGACCGTCGTGCCGGCGCAAAGCTCGGCGGCGGGGAGAAGCGCATCGAGGCGCAGCATGCCCGCGGCAAGCTGACCGCGCGCGAGCGCATCGAGCTGCTGCTCGACAAGGGATCGTTCGAGGAGTTCGACATGTTCGTCGAGCACCGCTCCACCGAGTTCGGCATGGAGAAGAACAAGGTGCCCGGCGACGGCGTCGTCACCGGCTGGGGCACCGTCAACGGCCGCAAGACGTTTGTCTTTGCGAAGGACTTCACCGTGTTCGGCGGCTCGCTGTCCGAGACCCACGCGCTGAAGATCACGAAGCTGCAGGACATGGCGATGAAGGCGCGGGCGCCCATCATCGGCCTCTATGACGCGGGCGGCGCCCGCATCCAGGAAGGCGTCGCCGCGCTCGCCGGCTATTCCTACGTGTTCCGTCGCAACGTGCTCGCCTCGGGTGTGATTCCACAGATCTCCGTCATCATGGGCCCCTGCGCCGGTGGCGACGTCTATTCGCCGGCGATGACCGACTTCATCTTCATGGTGAAGAACACCAGCTACATGTTCGTCACCGGTCCTGATGTCGTGAAGACCGTCACCAATGAGGTCGTCACCGCGGAAGAGCTCGGCGGTGCCTCGGTGCACGCCACGCGCTCCTCGATTGCCGACGGCGCCTTCGAGAACGACGTCGAGACGCTCCTGCAGATGCGTCGCCTGATCGACTTCCTGCCGTCCAACAACAGCGACGGCGTGCCGGAATGGCCGAGCTTCGACGACACCGCACGTATCGACATGTCGCTGGACACGCTGATCCCCGACAATCCGAACAAGCCCTACGACATGAAGGAGCTGATCCTGAAGGTCGTGGACGAGGGCGACTTCTTCGAGATCGCCGACATGTTCGCCAAGAACATCGTCACCGGCTTCGGCCGCATCGCGGGCCGCACCGTCGGCTTCGTCGCCAACCAGCCGATGGTGCTGGCCGGCGTGCTCGATAGCGACGCATCGCGCAAGGCGGCACGCTTCGTCCGCTTCTGCGATGCCTTCAACATCCCGATCGTCACCTTCGTCGACGTGCCGGGCTTCCTGCCCGGAACCGCGCAGGAATATGGCGGCCTGATCAAGCACGGCGCCAAGCTGCTGTTCGCGTATTCGCAATGCACGGTGCCGCTCGTCACCATCATCACCCGCAAGGCCTACGGCGGCGCTTTCGACGTCATGGCGTCCAAGGAAATCGGCGCCGACATGAACTACGCCTGGCCGACCGCCCAGATCGCCGTGATGGGCGCCAAGGGCGCGGTCGAGATCATCTTCCGCAGCGATATCGGCGACCCCGACAAGATCGCCGCCCGCACCAAGGAATACGAAGACCGCTTCCTGTCACCGTTCATTGCAGCCGAGCGCGGCTACATCGACGACGTCATCATGCCGCATTCGACGCGGAAGCGGATCGCAAGGGCGCTGTCGATGCTGAAGGACAAGAAGGTGGAAACGCCGACGAAGAAGCACGACAATTTGCCGTTGTGAGGCGATGAGTAGGGTGGGTTAGGCGAAGCCGTAACCCACCAACGAGACCGACCGCACGCCAAGACTTTGGTGGGTTACGCCCAGCGAATTGCGCTTCGCGCAATCGCAAGGCTAACCCACCCTACAGGTCCTGCTGGTTGATGCATCCATGACCGAAGACGATCCGACCGACGAAATCTCCGATATCGAAGATCGGATCGAGGCGCTCGCCGCGATCGCGGAGCGCTGCCGGAAGTACATCCTGGCGTCGAAGATTGCGATCGGTGGCGGCGCGGCGCTGTTGTTGATCACGATCCTCGGCCTGTTGGGGACCGGTGAAACCGCAGCCCTCGGCGCGATCGCCCTGGTGCTGGGCGGCATCGTCTCGCTCGGCTCGAATATCAGCACGTTGCGGCAGACGGACGATGCGATCGGTGTTGCGGAGGCGCGGCGCTCGGCGTTGATCGGCAGGATCGATTTGCGTGTGGTCGACGATACGCCAATGAAGCTGGTGTAGTGCGCGGCCTCAGGCAGCGGGCTTGAGGCTCAGCGTCTGCAACTCCGCGCGACATTCGGCGGCGAACGCCTGAAGTCGATCCGCGGCTTGCTGGTCAAGGATCGCTTTCGCCAGACGCTCGGCACGGGCTACTTGCGCTTTCAGATAATCGATGCGGGCCATGTGTCACCTTCCGCCGGGATAATTTGAGGCAAATTGCTTCGTTCCAGTGGCCGTGAGCGTATGCCTAACCCCGGGTTAATTATGTGCGGTGGGTCACATTTTGATTTTGGTGACCAACCGGCTGCATCTTCGATCAGGTGGGATCAGCTTTGCTCTAGGAAGTCCCTGATCCGTGCGGCAAGAAATTCGCTGAGTTTCGGATGTTGGATGAAGTCGCTCAGATGAGGGATTGCATTTCGATTCGAGTAAAGCCGCTGAAGGCATGCGCTATTCAATGTCGATGGCGTTCGGGTCTGCCTCGTTGCGCTATTAG
>JAEWHT010000021.1 GCA_023387695.1 Pseudomonadota bacterium
GAGCTGCCATTGGCCGATAGGCGGGCAATCTCGCATCGATCGTCAAGGGATAGCTGCTCGTAACTGCGCCCCATGGCAACACCTCCTCCAGGAAGTGTTGCACTTCGTTTGTGAACTCAGGGGACCCTTACGCCGCAGCGGAAATTGTTGCACGAGATGGTCATTGCCTATCTTCGCCAAATTTCTGCTGCGGCGTATGGGTCCCGGATCTGCGCTGCGCTTGTCCGGGACGACGGCGCAGGTTGGCGCAACTACGCGCGCAATCTCACCCAGCCTTCCCCAAATGCTCCAGCGCATCCTCGGCGCGCAGCGGCACGCGTGAGGCCTCGTTGTTGAGATCGACGAGTTGCGTCATCAGCCCCATCAGCGTCTTGCGCTCGGTGGGCTTGAGCGGCTCCAGCATGCGCGCCTGGGCGCGTTCAACCGCGGGAATGATCTCGCGCAGGATCGCCGTGCCCTGCTTGGTCAAATAGAGCAGCTTGATCCGCTTGTCCTCGGGGGCCGGCTTGCGCTCGACAAAATCCTTGGCCTGGAGGCGTTCGATCACGCTGCCGAGCGTGGAGCGGTCGAAGGCGATCACGGCCGACAGCCGCGTCGCGTCGATGCCGGGGTGGGTATGGATCGCAATCAGCGCCGCATATTGCACAGGCGTGAGGTCGAACGCTTTGCACTCCTCCATGAAGATCGAGACTGCAATCTGCTGCATGCGCCGGAACAGATAGCCCGGCGCGGCATAGACTGCGTCGATCGTGATCGGAGCGGCAGGCTTACTCGGCATCGGGCTGCTTCTCCGGAGCGGCATTGACGAAGGCCGGCAGCGCCTTGGCGGCGGCCTCGGCCTTGAGCAGGCGCGGATAGGCCGACACATCGACGCCGAAGCGGCGCGCATTGGCAAGCTGCGGCACCAGGCAGAGATCGGCGAGCGTCGGCGCAGCGCCGAAGCAGAACGGACCGGGCTCGTCCTTGATCAGGGTCTCGCAAGCCGATAGCCCCTCGCGATTGACCCAGGCGGCCCAGTCATGGACCTTCTCCTCAGACAGTCCAAGCTCGCGCAACCGCGCCAGCACCTTCAGATTCTGCACCGGATGCGTGTCGCAGGCGATCGCCAGCGCGAATGCGCGCACTTTGGCGCGCTGCAGCGGGTCCTTCGGCAGCAGCGGCGGGTTGGGATGGGTCTCGTCAAGCCATTCGATGATCGCGACGGACTGGGTCAGCACCGCGCCGGAATCGCTCTCCAGCGCCGGCACCAGGCCCTGCGGATTGATGGCGAGATAGGCGGGGGCGCATTGCTCGCCCTTGCGAAGATGATGCGGCAGGTGCTCGGCACCGAGACCCTTGAGATTCAGCGCGATCCGCACGCGATAGGCGGCGCTGGAGCGGAAATAGCCGTGCAGCTTCATCGGAACCCTCCCGTGAATTTTCTGGTTACTTAGCAAGAGTGGCCGCCATTGACGCTACAAAGATTGTCAGTATGCTGTCAATCTACAGAAAAGCGACGGGAGCCGCGCCATGGAAGCCGTGACCAAGACGCCGGAACGCGAGGCGTTCTACAAAAAGATCGACGGCGAAAATCTCACCGCGCTGTGGACGGTGATGAGCGATCTGATCACGCCGGAGCCCAGGAGCGCCTGCCGCCCTCACCTCTGGAAGTTCGACATTATCCGCGACTACATGACGGAGGCCGGCAAGCTGATCACGGCCAAGGAAGCCGAGCGGCGCGTGCTGGTGCTGGAAAATCCGGGCCTGCGCGGCCAATCCAAGATCACGACCTCGCTCTATGCCGGCGTGCAGATGGTGGTGCCCGGCGACGTCGCGCCCGCCCATCGTCATAGCCAATCAGCGCTGCGCTTCGTACTCGAAGGCAAGGGTGCCCACACCGCCGTCGACGGTGAGCGCACTGCGATGGAGCCGGGCGATTTCATCATCACGCCGTCGATGACCTGGCACGATCATTCCAACGAGACGGATGAGCCGATGTTCTGGCTCGACGGCCTCGACATCCCGCTGGTGCAGTTCTTCGACTGCTCGTTTGCGGAAGGCTCGAAAGAAGACCAGCAGAAGATCACCAAGCCCGCCGGCGACAGCTTTGCCCGCTACGGCCACAATCTGCTGCCGGTCGACGTGAAGCGGAGCTCAAAGACGTCGCCGATCTTCAGCTATCCCTATGCCTACACCCGCGAAGCGCTGGAGAAGGCCAGGACGAGCCAGGAATGGGATGCCTGTCACGGGCTGAAGCTGAAGTTCAGCAACCCCGAGACCGGCGATTTCGCGATGCCGACCATCGGCACCTTCATTCAGCTGCTGCCTAAAGGTTTCAAGACCGCACGCTATCGTTCGACGGATGCGACCGTATTCTGTCCGATCGAGGGCAAAGGTCGCAGCCGCATCGGAGATGCCGTGTTCGAGTGGAGCCCGCGCGATCTCTTTGTGGTGCCGAGCTGGCAATGGGTGACTCACGAGGCGGATGAAGATGCCGTGCTGTTCAGCTTCTCCGATCGCCCTGTGCAGCAGAAGCTGGATCTGTTTCGCGAGGATCGCGGCAACGCGTGAGGCTTTCGTAGGGTGGATTAGCCGAAGGCGTAATCCACCAACTTCGTCCCGCGTTCGCTGAAGCGTGGTGGGTTACGCCTTCGGCTAACCCACCCTACGGCTCCGGCGATCGTAGCTACCGCCAGTGCAACAACCGCACTTCCAGCCAGCCGATCACCTTCCCCACCACCAGCCCAAACACCGACAGGATCACCACGCCTGCGAGCAGTTGATCTGTCTGCATGAGATTGCCAGCCTGGAGCACGAACGCGCCGATGCCGTATTGTGCGCCGATCATCTCGGCGCTGACGACGAGCAGCAGCGCCACCGACGCTGTGATCCGGAAGCCGGCTAGGATCGCCGGCAATGCGCCGGGCCAGACCACCTTGCGCACGATGGTCGCGAAGGGGACATTGAAGCTTTGCGCCATACGGATCAGGTTACGCGGCACCGCATCGACGCCGCTATAGACCGAGATCGCGGTCGAGAAGAATACGCCGAGCGCGATCGTGGCAATCTTCGGCTCTTCGCCGATGCCGAGCCAGAGAATGAGCAGCGGCAGCAGCGCGATCTTCGGGATCGGGAACAGCGCCGAGATGAAAGTGATGCCGACACTGCGCGCGAGCCGCGAGAGGCCGATGGCGAAGCCGACCGCGACACCAGCCGCCGTTCCAAGAACCCAGCCGACGCCGATACGCAACAGCGACGCCGAAAGATGCTGCCAAAGCGCGCCCGATATCGCGAGCTCGTAGATCGCACGCACGATGGCCGAGGGCGCCGGCAGGAACAGCGGATTGACGAGCTTGGCGCTGCCCGCCGCCTGCCAGATCGCGATCACCAGCGCGAGCGCGATCCAGCCGCCGAAGCGGCTGGACGCAGGCACGAAGCCGGCGCCGCGGAAGCGGACACGCCGCGTGATTTCGTTTTTGGCTGATGTCTCCCTCGCGCGATCAAGCATGCTGTACCTCGCGCTCGGCATCGATCGCCTCATTGCGGATCAGCGACCAGATTTGGTTCTGCAGCGCCAGCAGTTTCTCCCGTGCAGACGCCTCGCCGCGTTCGGCGCGCGTCATCGGCACGGTGACGACCTCACGGATACGACCCGGCCGGCGCGACAGCACCACGATACGGTCAGCAAGCCTCGCAGCCTCTTCGAGGTTGTGCGTGACATAGGCCGCGCCCATGCCGCCATCCGCGAGCAGGCGGACGAAATCTTCCATGAGGAGCTCGCGGGTCTGCGAATCCAGCGCCGAGAGCGGCTCGTCCATCAGCAAAATGGCAGGCTTCACCGCAAGCGCGCGCGAAATGCCGACGCGCTGGCGCATGCCGCCGGAGAGCTGCTTTGGATGGGTCTGGCGAAAATCGGTCAGGCCCGTTCGGCGCAGGGCATCATCGACAAGCGCGCGGCGCTGCGTGGCCGAGAGCTGGGTGTGCAGCAGCGGAAATTCGACGTTCTCTTCCACCGTCGCCCAGGGCAGCAGCGCGAAATCCTGAAACACGAAGGTCAAAGGATTGAGGCTGTCCGCCGGTGGCGCGCCGCGCAGTTCGGGCGCCCCCGACGTCGGCTGCAACAGCCCGCCAAGGATCGACAGCAGCGTGCTCTTGCCGCAGCCGGAAGGACCCACGATTGCCACCACCTCGCCGGCGCTCACCGTGAAGGAGATATCGTCGAGCACGGCGAGATCGCCGAAGCGATGGCTGATGTGGTTGGCGATCAGGTCCACGAGCTACCCTCTCAATCCGCCTTCACATATTCCTTGGCGATGATCGTATCGGCATCATAGCCCTTGTCGGCAAATCCCTGCTCCTGCAGCCATTTGATCTGGTTGTCGACGTTCTTGACGTCGAGCTTGCCGTCCGGATCGATATAGGCGCAGTTGCCGACCACCTGCTCGACCGGCAGGTTGGTGTACTTTGCGATGATCTCCAGCAGCGGCTTGGTCTTGTCGTTGATCGGCGCGACGCCGTCCTTCATCGAAGCCAGGATCACGTCGTGATATTCGCGATCGGCTTTCGCAAGCACGCCAAGGAATTTCGTGACCAGCGCCTTGTTGGTCAGCGTCTTCGGCGAGGCGAACACCGCGCCCAACTGCCAGGGCGTCTCGTCGCCGACCCAGCCCAGGAACTTGGCACCGCCGTCGTCCATCAGCTTGCGCGCGGTAGAGATCGGCAGCAACGCTGCGTCCACGGTCTCGCCCTTCAACGCGGCTGCGGCGTTCGACAGCGATTGCAGCGGCACGACCTTCACGTCCGAAAGCTTGAAGCCGTATTTGTCGGCGAGCAGGCCGAGCGAATAATGGAAGGATGAGCCGACCTGCGTCATCGCGATGCGCTTGCCCGCGAGATCCTTCGGCGTCTTCAGGCCAGCGGCATAGGCGTTGTTGCTGGCGAAATAGCCGATCAGGGGGTAGCCGGCCTTCTCGCGGCTCATGCCGCCGATCACCTTCAGTACGCCCTTGCCGGCGAGATTGTAGAGGCCTGCGGTAAAGGCGGTGACGCCGAAATCGACATCGCCCGAGGTCGTCGCAACCGCGATCGGCTGTGCCGCGTCAAAAAACTTTAGTTCAATGTCGAGGCCGGCTTCGCGGAAATAGCCCTTGTCCTGCGCAATGAAAACCGGCGCGGAGGACGACAGGCGAAGCACACCGACCTTGGCCTTCAGAGCATCCTCAGCCCTCGCCGTGCCCATCGCCATCATAGCCAAAAGGCTAAGAGCCGCGACCCGCGCAATCCCGATCATCCCGCTTCCTCCAATAATTCTCTTTTTGCAGTCCGTTACAGGCCCTTTGGCACGGGTTGATCCCGCCCGATGAAGGCGCCTTGTTGTTTCAACGTTTCCTGCAATTTTTCAATGGGCATTTCGCGGGGGATCCGGTTTCCGGAGAGTGCAAGCGCGGCCGCGGAACCGGCTGCCTCCCCCATCACGAAGCAGGCTCCGGAAACCCGCGCCGCCGACTGGCCTTCATGGGTCATGGAAGCACAGCGGCCAGCGACCAGGAGGTTGTCGACACCTTCAGGTACCAGCATCCGATAGGGCAGCTCGTTATAGCCGCGCGATTCCGGGATCGGCGGAAAGGTGAAGATGACGTCGCCGGCGACATGAGCCTCGATGGGCCAGCCGTTGACGCCAATGGAATCCTCAAACGAGGCGCAGCCGAGCACATCCTCGCCGCTGAGCTGGTAGCCGCCCGTGATCCGGCGGGTCTCGCGGATGCCGAGTTGCGGCGGCAGGTCGACGATGTAGGACTTTTCGAAGCCCGGCACGGTGCGCAGGAATTCGAAGGCAGCGAGCGCCTGCTTGCGACCTTCGATCTCGCCGCGGGTGAGATCATCAGGCTCGACACCGTTGATGGCGTGGCCGTCCTCGCGCGCGACTTGCGTGAAATTCACCCGCCACTCGATGCCGGATTTTTGCGGCCGCACGATCGCACTCTTGCGCGGGAATTTGTGGGTGCCGGCCGCGGTGGCCTGCTCCATCAATTGCGGGATCGTCCGCCAGGCATCGCCAGCCTTTGCAGGGTCGATGCCGTTGAGGCGCAACATCATCGAGGGATACATGGGATGGCCGTGTTCGTCACCGATCTCGAACGGCGCACCGGCCCAGACCGCGAGATCGCCGTCACCGGAGCAGTCGATGAAGATCTCCGCGCGCACCGCCTGCCGTCCCGCCTTGGTCTCGACCATCAGCGCATCGATGCGGTTGTTATCGCCCATCACAACGCCGGCGCCGAGCGCATGGAAGAGAATGTGTACCTTGTGGCTGGCGAGCAGCTCGTCGGCCGCGATCTTGTAGGCCGCGGTGTCATAGGCCTGAGCAAAAACCTTACCGAGGATCAGATGCGGCGCGTTGAGACCGTTCAGATGGTCGATCCGCGCCAGCAGGTCGGACGCCATGCCCTGCACCAGTCGGACAGCTTCGCCATAGACATTGCCGTGCAGGCCGCAGAAATTGGTGACGCCGGCCGCGGTGCCCATGCCGCCAAGAAAGCCATAGCGCTCGATCAACAGCGTCTTCCGCCCGGCGCGCGCGGCTGAGGCCGCAGCGACGATGCCGGCCGGCCCGCCGCCGAGCACGACGACTTCGTACTCGCCGTAGAGCGGCACCTGGCGTGCCGGTTCATTGATCGTCGTGGCCCGCATGGCGCGTCCTTCCCAAAATCCCTTGCTTGGGAGCGACTATGAATTAACGCGAGACGGGCTACAATCCACCAAAATAGGCGATCAGCTTTCGCGAATCGAGAAAGGTCGACATGGACATCCTTGTGAACCTCCAGGCCTTCCTCGCCACTGCGGATGCGGCCGGCTTTTCCGCTGCTGCGCGAAAACTCAACGTCTCGACATCGGTGGTGGCGAAGCGCGTCACGCAGCTGGAGGCGCGGATCGGCACACCGCTGTTTCATCGCTCCACCCGGCAATTGCGGCTGACCGAAGCCGGTCAGCGCTACGTCCATCGCGCCCGTGGCGTCGTGACTGATGCGACAGATCTGCTCTCGCGCATGGGCGAGAAAGGGCACGATCTCGTCGATCACCTCCGCATCAAGGCGCCAACGTCGATGACGGTGGCGCGGCTGGCCGATGCCTTCAGCGCATTCCAGACCCAGAACCCGCGACTGAAGCTCGAGATCGTGCTGATCGATCGTCCGGTTGATCCCGTCAGCGAGGGCTTTGACATCGCCATCGGCGCCTTCCCGCATTCCTTTGGTGGCGTAGTCGACGAACCGCTGGTGCCGTTGAAGCGGCTGCTCTGCGCCTCGCCCGCTTATTTGAAGAAGCACGGTACGCCAAAACATCCCCGTGACCTCGTCGAGCATCGCTGCCTCAGCTTCATGCCGACCGGCCCGGAATGGATCTTTGACGGACCGCGCGGTCGCATCACCATCCAGGTCAGTCCGCTGCTTTCGTCCAACGAGGGCCATGTGCTGGCACGCAGCGCAATCGCCGGCAACGGCATCGCACTGATGTCGCATTATCTCGTCGCGGATGCCTTGCGCGACGGCACGCTGAAGCCGTTGCTACGTGACTTTCCGATTCCGGAATTGTGGGTGAAGGCCGCGATTCCCGAACGCCGGCGCAACGCCGCCGCTGTGCAGGCGCTGCTGACATTGCTGAAAACGTCACTCGCACCGTCGCTATAGGAGACTGAGCCGCAGCCCGCATGAAGCGTAGCGAAATGCGGGGACGCCATCCCCCGATTACGCTTCGCTCCGTCCGGGCTACAAGACGACGCCGTCCATCGCAGCATCCACGGCATTTGCCGCGGCTGCTGAACCTCAGCCCTTCGCACCGCCCCAATTCCCGGCACGCTTCTCGGCAAACGAGGCCAGCCCTTCCGCCGCTTCCGCGCTCTGGCGCTTGAGCGAATGCAGCTCGACGAGCCGCGTGTAGGCGGCATCATCCACCGCCATTCCGCCGAATGAGCTTTCCAGCGCCAGCCGCTTGGTCTCGGCCAGCGCCTCCGGCCCGTTAGCGAGCAGCTGCTCCACCACCTTCGCTCCTGCGGCTTCGAGATCGGCAAGCGGCACCACCTCGTGGACCAGGCCGATGCGGCGGGCGTCCTCGGCGCCAAAGCGTTCGCCTGTCAGCGCGTAACGGCGGACTTGCCGTACGCTAATGGCGTCGCAGAGCTGGGGGATGATGATCGCGGCGGTCAGGCCCCAGCGCACCTCTGTGATGGAGAACAATGCGTTATCCGCGGCAATCACAACATCGCAGGCCGAGATCACCCCGGTTCCGCCGCCGAAGCAGCCGCCCTGCACCAGCGCCACGGTCGGAATCGGCAACGTATTGAGCCGCTGCACCGCCTCGAACGTCGCTCGCGATGCTGCCTCGTTGACCTCAGGCGATTGCGGCCGCACGCCGTTGATCCATTTGAGGTCGGCGCCGGCCTGGAAATGCTTGCCGTTGCCCCTGAGCACGACGACGCGAAGGTTTGGCTTCTTGCCAAGTTCGTCCATGGCCGAGAGCACGCCTGCGATCAGGGCGCCGTCATAGGCATTATTGACCTCCGGCCGGTTGAGCGTGACGGTCGCAACCCCACGCTCATCGAGGGTCCACAGGACGGGGCTGGCAGTCATCGGCGATCCTCCGCTCATTCATTTGCCGCGCACTATGGCCGAGGCAACGCATCCCGATCCATATCTTTCCAGCGTGGGGCGGCCGCGCCCATCGCATGGCGGCTTGTGTCATGCTGCCGCCGGGCGACGACCAAGGATCAGGGACGGGACATCATATGCGCATCTGCATTTTCGGCGCGGGCGCCGTCGGCAGCCACATTGCGGTACGGCTGGCGCGCGCCGGTCATGAGGTCTCATGCGTGATGCGGGGGGCGCATCTCGAGGCGGTTCGCGCCAATGGCCTCAAGCTACGCGTCGGCGATTCCGAGGTCACGGCCAAAGTGAATGCCTCGGGTGATCCGGCTTCGCTCGGCCCGCAGGACGTGGTGATCTCGACGCTAAAGGCCACGGCGCTGACCGGCCTCGTCTCCAGCATCAAACCGCTGCTGCAGGACGACACCGCGATCGTGTTTGCGCAGAACGGCATTCCCTGGTGGTATGGGATCGGCCTGCCGCCGCGACATCCGACGCCGCCTGACATTTCCTTCCTCGATCCCGGCGGACGCCTGCGCGCCTGTATCCCGAAAGAGCGAATCATCGGCGGCGTGATCTTCTCGTCCAACGAGGTGACCGCACCTGGCGTGGTGCAGAACCTGACGCCGGACCGCAATCGCCTGCTGATCGGTGAATGCGACGACCGCAATTGCGAGCGCATCACAAAACTGCGCGGCGCCTTCAACGATGCACGGCTCGAATCGCCGCCGGTGGCCGAGATCCGCGAGGCGATCTGGTCAAAGCTGCTGACCAACATGTCGCTGTCGGTTCTGTGCCTGCTCACCGGCCAGACTGCGCGCGGCGTGCGCGACGACCCCGCCTTCGCGGAAGTGATCCCGCGAATGCTGACCGAGGCCAATGATATCGCCCAGCACTTTATTCCCGAGGTCAAGCGGGTGTCGCGCAGCGGCCCCGCCCCCAACCACAAGCCATCGCTGCTGCAGGATTACGAGCTCGGCCGCGCCATGGAGATCGACGTGCTCGTGAAGGCGCCCGCCGCCTTCGCGCGCGCAGCCGGGCTCTCGACACCGACGCTCGATCTTATTGCGGCGCTCGCGATCCAGAAGGCGCGCGACAAGGGGCTCTACGCCGCCTGAACTTCAGGCGAGCCCGTCGATCCAGGCTGCCAGCGTATCAAGCACCTCTGCGAGCGCCTCGTCGTTGGTGCGGCCGGACTTCTTCAGCACCGCGAAGCCGTGATCTCCGCCTTCGATCTCATGCAGCGTCGCCTTCGCCCCGAGCGCGGCGACGACGGGCCTGAGAAGGTCGAGGTCGGCGAGCCCGTCTCGCGTTCCCTGGAGAAACAGCATGGGAATGGCGACGCCATCAAGATGCTCGGCGCGCTCGGTCGACGGCTTCTTGTCGGCATGGAGGGGGAAGCCGAGGAAGGCTAGCCCTTTGACACCTGGCAGGTCAGGCTTCGACTGCGCCTGCGAGGTCATGCGGCCGCCGAACGACTTACCGCCGGCGACAAGCTTCAATCCCGGGCACAACCGCGCCGCCTCCTCGACCGCGGCACGGATCGTGGCATGCGCGACCGCCGGCTGGTCGGGACGGCCCTGCTTGTTTTCCATGTAGGGAAAATTGAAGCGGAACGTCGCAATGCCGCGCTCGGCAAGGCCCTCCGCAATCTTGTCCATGGATGCATGCCGCATCCCCGCACCGGCTCCATGCGCTAGAATATAGCAGGCGCGCGCATTGTCCGGCTGCATCAGGATCGCGGAGACCGTCCCGTTCCGCCCGACGTCGAGCTTGAGCTCTTTGGTTTTGACAGCCACAATCAATCATCCCAACAGACGCTGCACCGGTCGCCTTGGTAGCGTCGCCGGTGCAGCCTGAAAACACAATAATTGCCGACGCCGGCTGATCTACCAAGCCGGCAAGCCGCACCAACCGAGGTAATCATGCCCTACCGCTCCTCCTGGATGACCGAAGAGCTCGACGTCTTCCGCGACCAGTTCCGGAAATATCTCGCCAAGGATCTGGCGCCGCATGCCGAGAAATGGCGCGAGCAGAAGATGGTCGACCGCTTCGC
>JAEWHT010000061.1 GCA_023387695.1 Pseudomonadota bacterium
TGGCTGCTGTTCTCCGAATTCTCCGTGGTGCTGGCGCTGGTCCACCTCTTCACTTTCTTCATGGTGGTGCCGATCTTCAATTCGATGATCCGCATCGACAAGTCGCTGATCGAAGCCGCCTATGACGCTGGCGCCACCGGCTTCCAGATGCTGGTCAACGTCGTCATTCCGCTCGCCAAGCCGGGCATCGTGATCGGCTCGATCTTCGTCATCACCATCGTGATGGGCGATTTCATCACCATCGGCGTGATGGGCGGCCAGCAGATCGCAGCCGCCGGCAAGATCATCGAGACGCG
This sequence comes from Pseudomonadota bacterium, assembly GCA_023387695.1. GTDB lineage: Bacteria > Pseudomonadota > Alphaproteobacteria > Rhizobiales > Xanthobacteraceae > Bradyrhizobium. The sequence continues at coordinate 297 of JAEWHT010000061.1, forward strand.
GGTGAACGCGCTGCAATTCCCGGCCGCGGCCGCCAATGCCGTGATCCTGCTCGTCATCACCTTCCTGATCATCACCATGATGTCACGCATCGTCGACATCAAGAAGGAGCTGTAGGCGATGAAGGAAGGACGCCCGCGCTCATTCTACGTCCTCTCGATCTTCTTCGCGGCCTATGTGCTGTTCCTCTACGGCCCGATGATCGCGATCTACGTGCTGTCATTCCAGGGGCCGCAGGGCGGCCTCACCTTCCCGATGAACGGCGTGTCGACCTACTGGCTGGCAAAGCTGTTCCAGGGCACCGGCATCGTCGATCTCGGCGCCGCCTTCCGCCGCTCGCTGCTGCTTGGCGTGATCGTGATGGCCGTCACCGTTGTGCTGTCGGTTGCCGCCGGCATGGCATTCCGGCGCAAGTTCAAGGCGCAGAGCATCTTATTTTACTCGGCGATCGCGAGCCTCATCGTGCCCTCGATCATCACCTCGCTCGGGATCTCGCTGGAATTCCGCATCATCGACGACCTGATCAAGGCGCACTGGAACGAGAACTTCGAGACCTCGATGGGCCTCCTCACCTCCGGACTCGGCGCGCATCTGACCTGGACGCTCCCGTTCGGCCTCTTGATCATGTTCGCGATCTTCAACCGCTTCGATCCCCGGCTCGAGGAAGCCGCACGCGATCTCGGCGCGACGCCGTGGCAGGCCTTCCGCCATGTCGTGCTGCCGATCATCCTTCCTTCGGTGATCGGCATCGGCCTGTTCGGCTTCACGCTGTCCTGGGATGAGCTTGCGCGCTCGAGCCAGGCGATCGGCGCGGTCAACACTTTGCCGCTCGATCTGCAGGGCCTCACCACGACGGTGACGAACCCGGATATCTATGCGCTCGGCACCATCATCTCCGCGGTGTCGTTCGCGGTGATCACGCTTGCACTCGGCACCATCCACATGCTCAACAAGCGCCAGGCGGCCAAGGGTTCGGACGCTGGCAAGGGACTTGTCTGATCGCGATGCGGCTGCACATCGTCAATCCCAACACCACGGCGACGATGACGGCGAAGATCGCCGCGGCGGCGCGCTCGATAGCGTTGCCCAATACGGTGATCGATGCGCGCCAGCCTGCGATGGGCCCGGTCTCGATCGAGGGTTTCTACGACGAGGCCTTCGCCGTCCCCGGCATGCTCGGCTGCGTCCGCGAGGCCGATCGCGACGGCGCGGACGCCCATATCATTGCGTGCTTCGATGACACCGGCCTCGATGCCGCACGCGCTGCGGCCAAGGCGCCGGTGATCGGCATCGGCGAGGCCGGCTTTCACGTCGCGAGCCTGATCGCGGCGCGCTTTGCGGTGGTGACGACGCTCAGTGTCTCCATCGTGCCGATCGAACATAATTTGCGGAAATACGGCCTCGCCGAGCGCTGCAGCCGCGTGCGCGCCGCCGAAGTCCCGGTGCTCGCGCTCGAAGAGCGCAATACCGACGCGATCGGCAAGATCTCAGCAGAGATTACGGCCGCGATCCGCGACGACCATGCCGAGGCCATCGTGCTCGGTTGCGCCGGCATGGCTGATCTTGCCGCCGAACTCGCCGCCACCCATGGCCTGCCAGTGGTCGATGGCGTCGCGGCGGCGGTGGCGCTGGCCGAAGGGCTGGTGCGGCTTGGGCTAACGACATCCCGACTTGGCCCTTACGCAGCGCCGCGCTCGAAGACCTATTCAGGCCCATTTGCCTCGTTTCAGCCCTGAGCTGAGGCAAGACCTCGCTCCCCACCTTGGAGCCTGCGCTTTGGGTCGATTGGGTTTTTTCCCCAGGCGGCCTCGTTTTCGTCCCAATTGTTGCTGAACAGTAACACTTTCGGGACACCCCGGCCGCCTTGTTCTGCGTTCTCGTGCGGCCGCTCTTCGCCACTCACCAAGTTTCAATTTGGGTTTTGTCAGCGATGATCGATCTCGCAGAGGACACACCGTCCAATCCCCTCCTTCGTCTGGGCGCCCAGCCGATCGCGCTGACGGCAGCGGCGCTGCTGCTGCTGATCGCCGGCGTGACCTCAATCGCGATCTGGCGCGCCTATACCGGCGCGGCGCCGGAGACCGACCGCGTGGTCACCTCGCGGCTGCTGCAGGCGCGTACCGCGCAGGCTTCGGAGCAGCTGGTGGAGAAGACCAAGGGGCTGGAGGCGACCCAGCAGGAATCGATCGACCAGCTCCAGGTCGTGCAGGACCAGCTTCAGACGATGAGGAAGCTGCTGGCCTCGCAGCAGGCTGACACCAAGCGCCTGTCGGAGCAGGTCGCCAATCTCAATGAATCCATCGACGGGTTGCGGCAATCCTTTGCCAGCGTCCGCGCCAATGACGCCGATACGCCCTCGGTTACCCCGAGGAAACCGTCGCGTCATCGCGTCCATGCCAGCAGCGCGCGCAAACGCTCACGCGGTTGATTCGGTCCGAGCGCCCGGCCTTTTATTTTCGCCACTTGTGAAATGGATCACATTCGTCCGTATGATTCCGCTCCATGCTTGCTCATACCGGATGGCGGAAGCCGATTTTAATATCCGGGGCTGGCAAGGTCGTTGACGGTATACTGCGTCAACGGCCTTGTTTTTTAACCCCGGTATTTGGGTGCCGTCGGCGAGGCCCCCACGCTGATCTCAGACCCTATTCACAGACCTGAACGCGGCGGACGCGCCAGCCCCATTGCGTCATGACCCGCTGCCGCACGAGGTAGCACTGCGCGCCGTAGCCGCCATCGTCATAACCGGCGCCGTAATAATAGGGCCCACCATAGGGGTAGCCGTAGCCATACCCATACGCGCCGTAATAGCCGGCCCCCGCAATGCCGGCGCCGATCGCGACACCAGGCCAGAAGCCACCGCCGTGCCAGCCATGGCCCCAGCCACCGCCGCCATGCCAACCACCACCGCCGTGCCAACCGCCAAAGCCGCCCCGCGCCTGCGCCGCCTGGGGCGCTGCGAGACCAACAGCCGCGATGGCCAGTGCGGCCAACATCATCTTGCGCAACATCAACTCACCCTCCGCGTGGAAACGCTCCACACTTCAAAACAAGGCCAAGCTAATGTCACGCGATCACTGATGATAGGCGGAGTGGCTCACTTCCGCGCGAGCGTAGTGAGCTCAGCCGATCCGCTTCAGGCCCTTCTTGAAGCGCGGGCCATTGGCGACATAGAACCTCGCCGCACTTCCCATCTTCTGTACCTGCGCATCGTCGAGCGTGCGGATGACGCGCGCGGGCGAGCCGATGATCAGCGAGCGTTCGGGAAATTCCTTGCCCTCTGTGATGACGGAGCCGGCACCGACGATGCTGTTGCGGCCGATCTTCGCGCCGTTCATCACGATCGAGCCCATGCCGATCAGCGCGCCCTCTTCGATCGTGCAGCCGTGCAGGATGACGTTGTGGCCGACGGTGCAGTTCTTGCCGATGACCATGGGGAAGCCGAGATCGGTGTGACAGGTCGAACCGTCCTGCACGTTGGCGCCCTCGCCGATCTCGATCCACTCATTGTCGCCGCGCAGCACTGCGCCGAACCAGACGCTCGCACCCGGCTTCAGGCGCACCTTGCCGATCACGGTCGCGGTTTCCGCGATGAAGTAATTGCCGTCAGAGGGAAGATCGGGCGCCTGCCCGTCGAGTTCGTAGATCGCCATGGAGGTCTCCTGTCACGCTAGGATTGGCATAGCGAAACGGGGGCCACGTGGCAAAGGGCCGCCGCAGCGAGCAGCCCTGCAGAGCGTCAGCCGATCACGCCGGTCGCGCGCAGCGTCATCAGGAAGAACGTGCCGCTCATCATGCTCCAGAAGCCGGCGATGACGGTCGCCATCATCACGAACTCGAAGCGGCGGCTTTCCAGCCGCATGCCGCGCAGCGTGTTGCGCATGATGATGAAGGGCGCGGCGAACACCAGGAACGGAACCGCCGCAAACGTCTTCGGCGCAACGCCCTCCTGCAGCAGGCCGAAGCCTGCGGGCCTCTGCGACATCGCCTGATATCCATTTGCGAGCGCGCCCGCGAGCGCGAAGCCGATGCAGATCGAGAAGAGAGTGTTGAATGCTTCAGGTGTCATCGGAACAGTCCGCCCATACGCAACGCGAGGTGCTCTTCCTGTGACAAATCGTGCAGGTTAACGCTACATTATCCTTAAGCGAAGGTTAACGCTGCCGCCCGCCCCACGCAGAGGCCCCCTCCTATCCCGGTAGCCGGGAACCTACCGCGAGATCGCGGCCGCATGGCATATTCGCCGATGATTCGTCGGCCACCGGCCGACCCCCGGGCCATATACGCGACGTCATGACGGTGTTTTCGGCAACCTCCCCTCGTTCCCAGAGAATGCGCACAAGGACACACATCGTTCCGATCGCGCTCACCGGTGTGTTCGCCGTGAGTGCGATCGCGCTGGTCGCCTATCTGTTGTGGCCGACCTGGAGCACGGGCGGCGCCGACGCACCGGACAAGCTTCCCGTCAGCGTTGGCGGCACGCTGTTCAACCTGCCGATCTCGGCGATCCGGATGAAGATCCAGCGGCACTCCGGCCCGCAGGAGCGCATCGATCTCGACTTCCTCTATCCCTCGCTGGAAGCACCGACCGGGCCGACGCATGTGACCGCCGACACCATCGACACGGCGATGCAGCCGATCGACCGCATCTTCCTCTCGATCGCGGCGCATCACGATGCGCTCTCGCCCGAGCAGCGCAGCGCGACGATCTATCCGCGCTACCTCGAGCCGTCAGCGACGACGCCGGACGACGGGCTGACGATGCGTGCGTTCCGCAGCGACACGCCCTATGGCAGCGAGGATCTCTATTCTGCGACCAGCCCCGCACTGACCGCGCGCTGCACACGCGATGCCGCCACGCCCGGCATGTGCCTGTCCGAACGCCGCGTCGACGGCGCCGACCTCACCTACCGCTTTCCACGCAGCTGGTTGTCGCAATGGCGCGACGTGGCAAACGCGATGGAGAAGCTGACCGTGCAGTTGCGCGGACCGCGGAGCTGAGTGCGACCGCGACAAAAAGTCGAAAACAACCCCATGCACAGTAGCCGGGCATCGCCGCGGTTTCGTATTTTCCGTTATTCGTCTTTTTCGAATTAGTCTTGACCCGTCGGGCAAAACACCGGCATGATGGCATCATGCGGGATCGCGACGAAGGTCCCCGTCATTGCGAGCGCAGCGAAGCAATCCAGAGTGCCTCTGCGGAGACAGCCTGGATTGCTTCGCTTCGCTCGCAATGACGATGTGGAGAGAGATCGCGCAAGATTTGCCGGCGCGTGCCCCGGACGAAGCGCAACGTCTCTTCGACGGTGCGCTGCTGAGCCGGGGCCCATGGCCATCCGGACTGTCGGTGCAGCATGGGTCCCGGCTCTGCACCGCAACGCCAAGGGCGTTACAGTGCGTCCGGGACACGAGAGCGTCGAAACTACTCCTGGTCGACCAGATCGTCCTCGAGGATCGCCATCTGGAACTGGAACGAGCGATCATCGTCCTCGTCGTCGACGAAGAGCACGCCGATGAATTCCTCGCCGATATAGACCTCGGCGCTGTCATCCTTCTTCGGCCGCGGCACGACGCGGATCTTGGGATTGCCGAATACGCGCTTCAGATACGCATCGAGCTTTCTGACTTCTTTGACGTCCACGGCAAGTCTCCGATCAAAATTGGTCGGCGGGTTTTAGGACGAGACGCGACGAACCGCCAGCACGAATTGCCAAAGAATTTGGGGACGAAAAGGGCCGGAGAATCCGGCCCTTACTCAGCACTCAAAGACCCATTGCGTTGATCATCTGGTCCATGGTGCGCGACGGCTCGGCACAACCGGCCTCGCCGACGATCTTGGCGGGCACGCCCGCGACCGTGACGTTGTGCGGCACCTCTTTGACCACAACCGAACCCGCCGCGATGCGCGCGCAATGGCCGATCTCGATGTTGCCGAGGATCTTGGCGCCGGCACCGATCAGCACGCCATGACGAATCTTCGGATGACGATCCTCGTTCTCCTTGCCGGTGCCACCGAGCGTGACGCCGTGCAGGATCGAGACGTCGTCCTCGATCACCGCCGTCTCGCCGCAGACGAAACCGGTGGCGTGGTCGAGGAAGATGCCGCGGCCGATGCGCGCGGCGGGATTGATGTCGGTCTGGAACACCGCAGACGCGCGGCTCTGCAGGTAATACGCAAAATCCTTGCGGCCCTTCAGCCAGAGCCAATGCGCGAGGCGATGGGTCTGGATCGCGTGAAAGCCCTTGAAGTAGAGCAAGGGATCGATGAAGCGCGACGTCGCGGGATCGCGATCGTAGACGGCGACGAGATCGGCGCGGAAGGCATTACCCAGATCGGGATCCTCGCGCAGAGCTTCGTCGAAGGTCTGGCGCACGAGGTCGCCCGAGAGTGCGGAGTGATCGAGCCGGTCGGCGACACGGTGGACCACCGAATCTTCGAGGCGGCTGTGATGCAGCACCGTCGAATAGATGAAGGTCGCAAGCTCGGGCTCGCGGTGGACGATGTCCTCGGCCTCGCCGCGGATCCGGTCCCAGATCGGATCGAGCGTTGCGAGCTTTCCTCCCGGATTGACCTGATGCACTGCCATGAGATCTGCTCTTTCGAATTTCGTTTGGCGGGTTCTATAGCACAGTGTAGGCGACGAAGTCCTGACCGGCTTGCCTGAGAGTGAACAGTGGATTGCACCGCGAAAGCATACCAACGCGTTGAAACACAACAGGTTCTTTAGACGCCCCCAAGCGGCAAGGTCGGCTTGAAATGGTCAGAGTCTCGCCAAATTCAAGCCGGGCGGCGTCAAACTATTGGTGAATTTCGCCTCAACGCTGATTGCGGGCATGGTCCGGCAGAGGACGGGAACAGCTTTGACCATCACCACCGATCATTTGCGCGCACGCGCCGCGGGTACGTTTTGGCTGCGGCTGGCGGCGGTGGCTCTGCCCCTTCTGCTGATCGCGCCGGCGTTCTGGAACGGCTATCCGCTGTTGCAATGGGATACCGGCGGCTACCTGGCGCGCTGGTACGAGGGCTATCTCGTCCCGAGCCGCTCCACCGTGTTCGGCCTCTATTTGCATTTCGGCGAGAGCTCCGGATTCTGGATCAATCTCGCGGTCCAGTCGCTGGTCACGTTGTGGCTGTTGCAGCTGACCTTGCGCGTCCTCGGGATGATGCAGACGGCCCGCTTCGCTGCCATCAGTCTGCTGCTGATCGTGTCGACGGCGCTGCCCTGGCTTGCCAGCATGCTGCTCACCGACATCTTCGCGGGATTGTCGGTGTTATCGCTGTTTCTGCTCATCGTTGGGGGCGAGCGCATCTCCGGGCTCGAGAAGACCGCGCTGTTCGTCTTCACCGCCTTTTCCGCAGCGACCCACAGCGCCACGCTCGGCGTGTTGTTCGGGCTGTGCGCCGTCGGCTGGATGATGCGGCCATTCCTGCGGCAGCGACTTCCGGTGGCGGGACTGACCCAGGCGAGCCTGACGATCGTCGCCGGCGCTCTCATGCTGATTTCGGCCAATCACGCGCTGTCAGGCAAATGGGCCTGGACGCCCGGCGGCACCGGCGTCGCCTTCGGCCGGATGATGCAAGACGGCATCGTCGCACGTTTCCTCAATGATCATTGCCCACGCGAGAACTTCAAGCTTTGTCCTTATCGCAATGAATTGCCGGCGACCGCCGACGCGTTCCTTTGGGGCAACAGCATGTTCAACACGCTCGGCCGCTTCGAGGGCATGAACGACGAGATGGGCATCATCGTCGAGCGGTCGCTTGCCGACTATCCGCTCTGGCAAGCCGGTGCCGCGCTGCGAGCGATGGGCCAGCAATTGGTGCATGTGGCGACCGGCGAAGGCGCCAGTGTCTGGATTCCCCACACCTACGGCATCATCGAACGCTACATTCCGGCGCAGGTCGCGCCGATGCGCGCGGCGCGCCAGCAGAACTGGGGACTCAATTTCGACTACGTCAACTGGCTGCACGTGCCCGTCGCACTGGTCTCGATGCTGGGGCTGCTCGCGCTGCTTGGACATGCTCTCGCCAACCGACGGCTCGACGATCTGACGCTGCTGGCGGCGACCGTGACGATAGCCTTGCTCGGCAACGCCTTCATCTGCGGCGTGATCTCGGGCCCGCACGACCGCTACGGCGCGCGCATGGTGTGGGTCGCGACCTTCGTGGTGCTGATGGCGTTGTCGCGGCGGTTTGGTGAGGACCGCACAGCACGGTGAGACAGGCAGGGAACGAGTCTCACGACGAGACCGAGGGTTTCGTTGATGGCAGCCGGCACGGCGCCGGAAACCGGCGCCGCGCCGTCTGGCCTCAGGCAGCGGTGTCCAGCGCGACGTGGACCTTGGGGAAATCGATGTCGGTCTGGGCGACATTGTTGGTGAAGTTGGTGAACACGTTGATCGCGACACCCGCGATCACCTCGATGAGGTGCGCATCGTCAAGGCCGGCCGACCGCGCGGTAGCGAGATCGGCATCGCTCACCTGCCCGCGCGTCTCGACCACGCGGCGGGCAAAGACGGCGACGGCGTTGTCGACCGTGCTCTCGGCCCGGCCTTCGCGAGCCCTGCGGATCGCATCAGCCGACAATCCTGCGCCCTTGCCCATCAGGGTATGCGCCGACAGGCAATAATGACATTCGTTGGCCTGGGCCACGGCGAGCGCAATAATCTCGCGCTGCTTGGCTGTGAGCGAGCCATTGCCCAGCGCGTCAGAGAGAGCGAGGTACCCGTTCAGCACGGCCGGCGACCGGGCAAAGGTCGAAAACAGGTTCGGCACCATGCCGATCTTGGCCTTGACGGCGGAAAGCGTGGCCTGGACGCCAGCGTCGGATTGGGCGGCGTCGATGGGGGCGATGCGGGACATTCAAATCTCCTCGGTTGGATCGTGCGGGCTTGCACATCGTCGATATCCGGCATTATCCATCTCGGTTGGTGCCAAAAACGATGCCGATCGTCCCAGCCGGTTTGAAAATGGACCCCTTCGCAGCCCTCTTCGCCCATGTCACGCCAAGCGCCCAAACGTTCTTCACCGGCAATCTCTGCGAGACGACCCACTTCGCCGGCGTAGGCCACCTGCACCTGTTCAAAGGCGGTGGACTCAAGGTCACCCAGACCGGACACGAAGACATCGAATTGAGCGAGCCGACGCTCCTGTTCTTCCCGCGCGGGCGGGCGCATCGGTTCGTCGTCAATTCCGAGAGAGGTGCGGACCTGGTCTGCGCGACGGTCGATCTCGGCGCCGAGCAGAGCAATCCGATCGGCCTGGGCCTGCCGGAGCTGATCGCGATGCCGCTCGCCTCGCATCCCTCGCTCGCACCGATCTGTGATCTGCTCGTTGCCGAAGCCTTCTCGGAAGGCGGCGGTCGTCAGGTCGCGCTCGACCGGCTGTTCGACTATCTCTTGATCCTGATCGTGCGCCATGTGGTGGGCAGCGGCATCGTCGCGGCCGGAGTGCTGGCGGGCCTTGCCGATCTGCGTCTCGCCAAAGCGCTCACCGCCATACATGAATCGCCGAAGAAATCCTGGTCGCTCGACGACCTCTCCGATCTTGCCGGCATGTCACGCACGCGCTTTGCAGCCCATTTCCGCACGGTCGTCGGCCGCACGCCGATCGATTATTTGACCTTGTGGCGGATCACGATCGCGCGGCAGCTTCTCGCCAAGGGCAAGCCGGTCAAAGCCGTCGCGAATGCTGTCGGCTACGACAGCGCGGCCGCGTTCAGCCGCGTGTTCGCGCGTGTGACCGGACAGCCGCCGCGCGACGCGGCCGCGCTCACGAACTAGCGACAAGCTTATTCTTTCAGGACGTCAGCCTGCGGGCATCGGTCCTGGCCGACGGCCGACCGGGTCAGACGGCATCGCCGTCAGCCGCGGCGTGACAGGAAATCCAGCACGCCTTATTTGTAGACCTTGTCGCCGACCGCGCGCATGTGATCGCGGCCAGGAATATCGAGCACTTCCGAGCCGGGGATGATGGCGCCGAGTGCGCTGGCCGAGCCCGCAACATCATCGGTCGAGCCAACCGCAATCAATACTGGCACCTCGATGCGCGCAGCCTCTTGCGGGGTCATGAGATCGCGCGTACCGCGCAGACACGCGGCGAGTGCACGGCGGTCGGAGCGGGTCTGGTCTGCAAACGCACGAAACGTGCGGCCGACGGGATCGGTGACGTCGTCGAGCGAGGGCGCCTCCAGCGCCTTGGCGACGTTCTCGCCGGGACCGGTGCCCTCGATCAGGCCGCCGATGCCGATGCCGCTATAGGATCGCGCGCGAAGGCCCTTTTTCCGGGATCGCCGGAGCTCTTTGCCCCAGGAGTTTCAGTTCTTCCGCTCGGAGGACCACGGGAAGTTCAAATACTGGTCACGGCTTTCGAAGCAAATATTTCCATACATTTTGAGGTAGCTGTCCCGTCGCTTCGGGTCGCTGTAAACGGCCGCCGGATCCGCAACGTCGGCTTCGTATTGCGCCAGATTTTGCAAGGTCAGCACCTTTGGCAGAATATCCATCGCCTGGGGAATGCTTTTGCCATCGAGCCAATCGGCGGCGTGTTGACCCATTGCATATCCAAAGATCGGGCTGGCGAGGCTGACGCTGGCCTTGTAGGGACCGCCGCGCCTGATCTCGGCGACCGCCGCAGGCTCGCCGTCAATGCCGCCAAAGAACTGGTCGGGTCGGACCTTGCCTGCCTCGCGCATCGCGGCCAATGCTCCCAACACAACCGTATCGGCGCCGAGGACGACGTCGACATCCGGATTGGCGAGCAGGATCGTTCGCATCATGGCGGCACCGCCAGCTTCATCCACCGTCAGCGGCGAAATGTCAGCGACGATTGTGGCACCCGGCACGGTCCTGAGGGCGTCTCGCATCGCCGTGAAACGGGGGGCAAGGAATTGCAGGCTGTCGTGGGTGAGCAACACGACTTTGGCGCGGCCGTTGAGCTTGGTCTTGATGTAAGCCACTGCTTCGTCAGCCAAGACCTTGCCGGTCAGATATTGCGGAGCATTGAGGATCGTCGTCGCGGGTGGAGGCACGACCGTTCCGACATAGGCCCCCGTCCAGATCACCTTTTGAAGGGCGGGCGCAAGTAAGAGCGGGTTCACTGGCGATGCGACCAATGCGCCGACTTTTGCGTCTCGCAACGCTGCAATCTGCTGGTTCATCCGGCCAGCGTCGTTGCCCGCCTGGGCAAGCCGGTAGTCGAGACCTCGATCCCTAGCTGCCAATTCCAGTCCTTGCGCGACGCCTTGCATGAACTTTCGCTCGTTGTCTTGCGCGAAAGCGAGAACCCGGTTGAGGTCGACAGGCTTGTTGCAGACAGGTGCATTGGGATTGTAGGCAGGCAGGACGACAGGTTTGGTGATCCCTTGTCCTCCCTGCTGCGCCTGGACGGCGCGCAATCCGGGCAGCATGGCAATGAGCGCCAAGACAAGAAAACAACGCATGGATCGTCAACATTCCGTTTCTGCGGCGAACGCCAACCGTGCGACGGTACCTCGGCCACTCGCGATATATTCGACATCCGCTCCGAGCGATCGCGCCATCGCATTGACGATCCGCGAACCGAGCCCGGTCCCCTTGGCGGGGCCTTCGGACCGACCTACTCCGTCATCCTCCACCGACAACTCGGCCTTGCCGTCGGCCAGCTTGCGCAGGCGCACGCGCACTTCTCCCGGCTTGTCCGGATAGGCGTATTTGAATGCATTCGTCACCCACTCCGTGACGATGACACCGAGATTGATCGTCCAGTCGGTCTTCAGCATCAGTGGCTCCAACTCGTAATTCAAGGAAGCCACGTGCCCTTGGCCGCGCATGGACGCTTCGACGTGTTCGAGAACGCTTGAGAGATATTCCTGGAGATCGACGAAGCGCGCGTCGGCGCCGCTGTAGAGTCGCTTGTGAACCGACGCCACCGCGAGAATCCGCGTTTCCGTTTCCTTGAGCGCCTCCTTCGAGGAACTGTCCGAAATCAGATTGGATTGCAGGCGGACCAAAGAGGCGACCAGCGACAGGCTGTTGGCGACGCGGTGGTTGACCTCCGCCACGAGCAACTCAGCCCGGTCGCGGGCTTCCGCGAGCTGCTCCGTACGCTTCGTCACGCGATCCTCTAGCGTGAGGTTCAGTGCATTCAGCTCGTTCCTGGCGCGCGACACTTCCCAGGCATAGCGGAAGACCGTAGCCGTGGTTGCGCCGACGACCAGGATGATGATGAGACCGCCGATCGTTGTTGCAAGGCGGAGCATCAACGCATTCCGTCGCTGCTCCAACTGGAGCGCTTCCTGTCCGTCATCAGCCTGACGAATAATGCTGGAGAGGAACAGGTTCGCTTCATCCATCAGGGCCTTGCCACGGTTGCTACGGAAGCCCTCCTTCACCTGTTCGTCGTCCAGCCCTCCCTTCAGCGCGACGCTCTTGTCCATCTCGCCGACTTTCTCCGGGATGATCTGCGACAACCGGTCGAGCACCGCCACGTTCTGCGGAGAGCGGGGAAGCAATTCCTTGAGGCTTGCAAACTGCGTCAGGACTTGCGCCTTGGCAGCGTCGTAAGGCGCAAGGTAGATTTCGTTGCCGTCGAACAGATAGCCGCGCTGACTCGATTCAGCGATCTGCAATGCGCTTCGCACCTCCACGGCGGAAAGCCGGAGCCCTCGCAGGCGGCTGCTCTGCTCGAAATAAGTGTTGGCGTTTTCGCCCAGCCAGACGGTGGAGCCGATAATTCCCAGAAGCGTCAGAAAGCCGATCGCGAGCAAGATGATGCTCGAACTGATCACAAAGCGGCTTGAGATGGGCATGGGGCTCGTGGCTAAAGGGCAAGCCGAGCTTACACGACTTCCGCCCGGCCTGTGTACAATTAGCCGCTTTGCGCGGCTCAACGTCGCAAATTGAAATGTTAAAGTGAATCAGCTGTTTAGGCGTTTATTCGGCTCATCAGCGCCGTCGACGGACTTAACGACCTCCTCGGCCGGCATGGGCTCAGCCGCGGCGTGACAGGAACTCCAGAACGCCAGTCTTGTAGACCTTGTCGCCGACCGCACGCATGTGATCGCGGCCGGGAATATCGAGCACTTCCGAACCGGGAATGATCGCACCGAGCGCGCTGGCCGAGCCGGCAACATCATCGGTCGAGCCAACCGCAATCAATACTGGCACCTCGATGCGCGCAGCCTCTTGCGGGGTCATGAGATCGCGCGTGCCCCGCAGGCAGGCGGCGAGCGCGCGGCGGTCCGACCGGGTCTGATCAGCAAACGCGCGAAACGTGCGGCCGACGGGATCGGTGACGTCGTCGAGCGAGGGTGCCTCCAGCGCCTTGGCGACGTTCTCGCCGGGACCGGTGCCCTCGATCAGGCCGCCGATGCCGATGCCGCCGAGGATCGCCGAGCGCAGGCGCTGCGGTTCGTTGAGACCGAGCCAGGCGGTCATCCGTCCGCCCATCGAATAACCCATGATGTCGGCCTGCGGGATCGCGAGATGATCCATCAGCGCGAGCACGTCACCGGCCATGGTGGGGATCGAGTACTGCGCGGAATCGTACAGCTTGGCGCTGTCGCCATGGCCGCGATTATCCAGCGCGATGACGCGGCGGCCATTCTTGCGCAGCTCCGAGACCCAGGTCGGATAGACCCAGTTGACGTTCTTGCTGGAGGCAAAGCCGTGCACGAGGATGATGGGATCGCCCTCGCCTTCGTCGAGATAGGCAATTTCAACGTCGCCGTTGTGAAAGCTCGGCATCAGCAATTCCGGGATGTTGTGGAGAGGATTGATCTTAGGCGGTGGCGGCCGAATTCGCCAGAGCGGCTTCGGCCGCAATCTGCGCCCGGCGGAGCCGCCGCGCCCGTTTGCGATCGCACCAGGCCTGGGTCAGGCGCTCGGTCGTCGCCTTGATCGAGGACAGCAGGCCGAACAGCGTCAGCGCCGCGCCAAACAGCCACAGCGCAAGATCGAACATACCGCCGACCAGCAGCAGCGCGCCGCGGCCGAGCAGCTTCATGATCGCGCGGGTCTTGCCGCCCTGCGCTTCCGCAAGCCGGGCCGCCCGCGCGACGTCCTTCGGGCCTTCGGCGATGCGCAGCGTATCCATGGCGCCGCGCGTGCCGGTCTTCTCAGCGACGCGCGTGACATCCTTGCCGAGCCGGACCAGCGCGCCGGCCTTCTCGGCG
>JAEWHT010000135.1 GCA_023387695.1 Pseudomonadota bacterium
ATCGCGGCGAACACCGCGGCCATGCAGAACGCGAAGATCTTGAAGTTCGCGACGCTGTAGCCGGAGAACCTGACGCGATCCTCCTTCTCACGCATCGCGACCAGGATGCGCCCGAGCTTGGAGTGCCGAATGAACTGCGCGATCATGATGCAGGCGAACAGGCAGCCGACCTCGAAGAAGTACAGCACGACCTTGGCGTGGTCGGGACGGATGTCCCATCCCTTCAGCGTGCGCAGGTCGGTCATGCCGTTGATGCCGCCGGTGTAGTCCTGCTGGCCGACGATCAGGATCGTGAGGATCGCCGCAACCGCCTGGGTGATGATCGCAAAGTAAGTGCCGCCGACGCGGCGCTTGAACATCGCGGTGCCGATGATCAGCGCGAAGATGCCGGGCACCAAGACGATCGCGGCGATGGTAAAGGTGAGACTGTTGAAGGGCTTCCAGAACAGCGGCAGTGACGTGATCTGATTCCAGTCCATGAAATCGGGAATGCCCGGGGTCGACTGGATCTTGGTGTTCTCCACGCTCGATGCCTCGAGCTTGAGGAACATCGCCATGCAGTAGCCGCCGAGCCCGAAGAACACGCCCTGACCGAGGCTAAGAATGCCGCCGTAGCCCCAGCAGATCACCAGGCCCAGCGCAACGAAGGCATAGGTCAGGTATTTTGCGACCAGGTTGAGCCTGAAGACGTCGAGCGTCAGCGGCAGCACCACCACCAGGAAAACCGCGAGCACCAGAATTCCGATGAGCTCCGATCGATTGAAAAACCGATTGTCGGTCATTGCATCAGCCTCACATTCTCACTTGCGGACCTTGAGGGCGAACAGCCCCTGCGGCCGCAGCATCAGGATTCCGACAACGGCGAGCAGCGTCAGCACCTTGGCCATCGAGCCCGACATGAAGAACTCGAGGGTGGATTGCGTCTGCGAGATCGAGAAGGCCGAGGCGATGGTGCCGACCAGGCTCGCAGCACCGCCAAACACGACGACGAGGAACGTGTCGACGATGTAGAGCTGGCCTGAGGTGGGCCCGGTCGAGCCGATCATCGTGAAGGCGCTGCCGGCGACACCGGCGATACCGCAGCCGAGGCCGAACGTGTAGCGGTCGACTTTCTCGGTGTTGATGCCGACCGCGCCGGCCATGATGCGGTTCTGCACGACGGCGCGAACCTGGCGGCCCCAGCGCGATTTGTACATGACATAGGCGACGCTGATGGTGATGAGGACGGTCAGGCACATCACGAAGACGCCGTTGATGGGGACTTCGATGCTGCTCGTCACCTGCAGCGAGCCGAGCATCCATTGTGGCAACTCGACGCCGACCTCGCGCGCGCCGAACACGGAGCGATAGGCCTGCTGCAGCATCAGGCTGAGGCCCCAGGTGGCGAGCAGGGTATCGAGTGGGCGCTTGTAGAGGTGCCGTATCAGCACCCATTCCACCAGCATTCCCAGCGCACCGGAGGCGACGAACGCCAGTATCATCGCGAGAAAGAAGTAGCCGCTGAACAGGCTCGGCAAATAGGACTGGAAGAAATTCGAGGTCATCCAGGTGACGTAAGCCCCGAGGATCATGAACTCGCCATGGGCCATGTTGATGACGCCCATCTGGCCGAAGATGATCGCAAGGCCGAGTGCCATCAGCACGTAGACCGAGAACAGGATCAGGCCCGCAAAGCCCTGCATGACGAAGATGGAGCCAAGATCACCAAGCGAATAGTCGCCGAACATCGATGTCCTCCGTCGGGGAATAAGGTCCCGCGTCGCGAGCGAATTCGCGACGCGGGGGTCTTGGGCGTGGAGTTGCTGTCCACGCCAGGGAGCGGCTTGAGCTCGAGGGAGACGGCGTGAAGCGCCGCGTCTCTTACTGGTAGCCCTTCGGGAACGGATCCGGCTCGACGAGATCGGCGGTCTCGTAGATCAGCTCGAACTGACCATCGAGCTTGGCGCGTCCCACGCGGGTCTTCGACCAGAGGTGATGGTTTTCGTGGATGCGCACATAACCTTCCGGCGCGCCCTTGAACTCGACACCGGGCGACGCCGCCGCGATCTTGTCGACGTCGAACGAGCCGGCCTTCTCGACCGTCAACTTCCACAGCCACGGGCCGAGATAGGCAGCCTGGGTGACGTCTCCGATCACGGTCTTTTCGCCCCACATCTTCTTGAACGCGGGCACGAAGGCCTTGTTGTTCGGATTGTCGAGCGACTGGAAGTACTTCATGCAGGCATAGGCGCCCGCGATGTTCTCACCGCCGATGCCGTCGATTTCGTCCTCGGTCACCGAGATCGTGAGCAGCGCCTGCTTGGAGAGGTCGATACCGGCAGCCTTGAGCTGCTTGTAGAAGGCGACGTTGGAGCCGCCGACGACGTCGGTGAAGATCACGTCGGGCTTGGTCAGCTTGATCTTGTTGATGACCGAGTTAAACTGGGTATTGCCGAGCGGATAATACTCCTCGCCGACGACCTTGCCCTTGAGCACGTTCTCGACGTGCTTGCGCGCGATCTTGTTGGAGGTGCGCGGCCAGATGTAGTCCGAGCCAATGAAGAAGAAGGTCTTCGCGCCCTTCTCCTTGGCGATCCAGTTCAGGCCGGCGAGGATCTGCTGGGTCGCCTCCTGGCCGGTGTAGATCACGTTCTTGGACTGCTCGAGGCCTTCGTAGAAGGTCGGGTAGTAGAGCATGCCGTTGTACTGCTCGACGACCGGCAGCACCGCTTTGCGCGAAGCCGAGGTCCAGCAACCCATGATCGCCGCGACCTTGTCGTTGACCAGCAGCTTCTTCGCCTTCTCGGCGAAGGTCGGCCAGTCGCTGGCGCCATCTTCCTGGATGAACTTGATCTTGCGACCGAGCACGCCGCCGGCGGCATTGATCTGCTCGATGGCAAGCTTTTCGGCTTCGATCGAGCCCGTCTCGGAGATCGCCATGGTGCCGGTGGCCGAGTGCAGGATGCCGACCGTCACCTCGGTGTCGGTGACCGCGAGACCGGTGGTGTTGACCGCCGAAGTCGCCGGTGCCTGCGCAAACGACGTCCGCGGCAGCATCGTGATGGCCGGGATGGCCGCCATTCCCATCAATAGTTTACGCCGGAGCGGCGACAACAAGCCCTTGTTGGTTTCGTCTGACATGAGCACCCCACTGTTTGTTCGAGGACACGCGATTGGTGTCGTGAGGATGGCTCGAATTTGTGCACCGCAAGCATACGCAAGATCGCGTATACTGCACCGCAAAATACCGACGTAGGCTTTTGGTACGGGATTTGCGAGGTCGCGAGAGGTTTCGGACGGGTTCGGGAGTGGGGTTTAGTGGCAGGGCGGCAGCGGATAGACCGCGTCAGGCGCCAGTACAATCAATGGGTCGCCAACCAGACGCTGGAAGACTACGCGCTGCGCTTCACCGCCAAGAGCGCGCGGCGCTGGTCCGCTGCTCGCGTCGCCAACACCGCCATCGGTGCGATTTCCTTCCTGGTGCTCGAGGCGATCGGCGGCACCATCACCCTCAATTACGGCGTCACCAATGCTGCGACCGCGATCCTCGTCGTCTCCACGATCATCTTTTTCTGCGGCGTTCCGATTGCCTATTATGCAGCCAAATGCGGCATCGACATTGACCTGCTCACGCGCGGCGCCGGCTTCGGCTATATCGGCTCGACCGTTACATCGCTGATC
>JAEWHT010000214.1 GCA_023387695.1 Pseudomonadota bacterium
GTGCTGATCCACATCACCTTCGTGGTCTCGGCGATCGGGATCGCCTTCGTCGACAAGTTCAGCGACGCGACATTGCGCAAGCCCGCCGATTGACGAGCTGACCGAGGTCAATCGCTAGCTTTGGCTAACTCGCCTGCCGCGGGGCAGCCTCGAGCTGCACCAGCGCCTGGCGCAGGCACTCCTGGACTTTCTGTGCAACTTGTTCGCGCGAAATTCCCTTCGCCGCGAGGTCGCCCGACACCTTGTTCAGGGTCTGGACGATCGTCTGGTTGCCCAGATTGTCCGTGACCAGCGCCGTCGCGTAAGCGGACGCGGCATCGCCGCTAAGCCCGAGCTCGCCAGCAGCCCAGAGCCCGAGCAGCTTGTTCGACCGCGCCGCGGCCTTGAACATGAACTCCTCGTCGTGGGCGAATTTGGCCTCGAAGCCCTGCTCGCGCTTATCGAACGTGGTCATGGTCAGCTCCATTTGGGTTGCGCTGATGGGATCTGGACTGGGGAGCGAAAATCTCCGTGGTTCTCGTCAAGCCGGGATCATGTGAATCTTCCGGCTGAACCCGGGCGGCGTCAAGCCACCGGTGGACCTCCGGCAAAAACAGGTCAGTCCGCGGAGCGGCATGATCCGCGGACTGACCGCACTGATGATTGGATGATTCGGAAGCTGGCTCGCGCAGGCTGGAGCTACGCCTTGACCGCAGCCGCCTCGCGCGCCAGCCGCTCGGCTCTCAACCGCTCGCGGTTGGCGTGGAATGCTTTCTGCGCGGCCTCATGGTCGCGCATGGCCTTCTCCGCCTCGATCCGGCGAGCCGCGTCGCGCGCCTGGCGCTGTTCAGGGGTCAGGGGTTTACGTCGGAAGGAAAGGTCTTCAGTCATGCCCAGATAACGCGGCGATGAGGAAAAGGTTCCCCCGGTGGCCTCACCGGAGCCTGCCGAAACGTAGGCCTGTTCAACGGCTTAGGGGCACAGCACAGCCCGCCTTCCGCAGGCAGCGTCCCAAATCACGAAAACAACCCCATGCACAGTAGCCCGGTTCCGCCGGATCCGGGACTTGCGCCCGCACCTTCGCGCATCCGCCCAAAGCCATTTGACACGTCGGGCAAAACAGGGGCGGAATACGACTATTCCGAAATCATGAAGCGGCCGTGCGCGCCTGGAAGATCCGGCCCCAATGCGCAAGGGCCGCCGTGTCACAGCCGGCGAGGTCGAGGCTTTTCCAGAGCGTGACCGCGACCGAGTCGAGCACGGCGATCTTCAGCTCGCGTTCGAGCGAAGCGGCGAGCGCCGCGCCATCGAGATTGGTGCAGAGGATGACGACGGCGTCGGCCCCCTCGGCCACGACCGCGCGGATCATGTCCGCGATCGTCGCAGGCGCGACCTCGCCGAAGGAGAAATTGTCGCGCAGGCCGAGGTGCCGCTCCGCATGCGGGGCGATCCCCTCCTCGGCCCAGACGTCGCCGATGCGACGCTGCACGTCATCGGTGTAGGGCGAGACGAGCGCGACGCGCTTGGCTCGCAGTGCGCGCGCAGCGTCGATGCAGGCAAGCGTCGAGGTTGTCGCCGGCACGCTTGTACGCGCCGTGATCGCTTCGCAAAGCTTCCTGTCCCGGTCGATCCCGAGCCAGCTCGCGGACGTTCCGTTCCAGGCGATGGCGTCAACCTTGGCGTCGGCCAGCAGTTCAGCCGCCGGCAACATCACGGAAGCATCGAATTGACTCAGCGCGGCGGCATCGAGCGCGATCTCGGTGACGCGGAATCGTGAGAAATGCGCGGTGACTTCGACGACGCCATGCAGCATCGCGCTGGTGACGGGCTCAAGCACCGAGTTGGAGGATGGCGTGATCATGCCGAGGCGTGTGCGCATGGCTCTACCTTACGACGCCTGCGCAAGACGCGTCGATTCTTCCCGGATCAGGGAGAGGATGTGGCGCTTGGCGTCATTGAATTCGGGGCTGGTGATGTCGCGCGGGCGCGGCAGGTCGAAATTGACGGCGTCGCGGATGCGGCCCGGCCGCTTGGTCATCACCACGATCTTGTTGCCGAGCACCAGCGCCTCGTCGACGCTGTGGGTCACGAACACGATGGTGCAACGGCGCTTCTGCCAGATCGCAACCAGCTCTTCCTGCATTTCGAGCTTGGTCTGAGCGTCCAGCGCAGCGAACGGCTCGTCCATCAGGATGACGCTCGGGTTCATCAGCAGCGCGCGGGCGATGCCGACCCGCTGGTTCATGCCGCCGGACATTTCGGAAGGGTGGTGATGTTCGAAGCCGCGCAGGCCCACGAGGTCGATGAACTCCATGGCGCGATCATGGCGTTCCGCCTTGGCGACGCCCTTGAGCTTGAGGTGGAAGGCGACATTGTCGATCGCGGTCAGCCACGGCATCAGCGTCGGTTGCTGGAACACGACGCCCCGGTCCGAGCCGGGACGCTCCACCTGCTTGCCGTCGACCAGTGTGCGCCCGGACGTCGCCTGCTCGAAGCCGGCAATGATGTTGAGGAGGGTCGACTTGCCGCAGCCGGACGGGCCAAGCAGGCAGACGAAATCATTGGCCTCGATGTCGAGATCGATATTGTCCAGCGTCAGCAGGTCGCGGCCGCGCCGCTTGTCGGAAAACACCTTGAAGATGTTGCGAAGCTCGATGGCCGCCATCAGCTCGCCCTGCCCTGTACTGTTGTCGTCGTCTGCCAGCGCAGCGTGCGCGCCATGATCGCCTTGAGGCCGAGGTCGGAGAGATAGCCGAGCAGCCCGATCGAGATCATCGCCGCGAGCACGATGTCGTAGCGCAGAAAATAATAGGAATCCCACAAGACGTAGCCGAGGCCGCTCTTCACCGCGACCATCTCGGCCGTGACGGTCAGCATCCAGGCCGAGCCGACCGCGATGCGCAGGCCCGCGAAAATCGACGGCAGCGCCGCCGGCAGCACGATGTCGGTCAGCATCTGGCGCTGGCTTGCACCCATCATCGCACCGGCGCGGACGAGATTGTGGTCCACGGTCTTCACGCCGTGAATGCTGTTCATCAGCACGGGAAAGAAGGCGCCAAGGAAGACGAGGAAGATCGCCGGCTTGTCGGCGATGCCGAACCAGATGATGGCGAGCGGAATCCAGGACACCGGCGGGATCGGGCGCAGCATCTGCAACGTCGGCTCCAGCGTCTTCTCGAACAAGCGCGACCAGCCGATGGCGACGCCGGCGAGAATGCCGAGCAGGCTCGCGAGCGCAAAGCCGCCGAAGACGCGCAAGGCACTGGCGAGCGCATCGCGCAGCCAGTGCCCTGAATAGGTCTGCGTGGTCTCGTCGAAGCCGAACACCCAATCGCCAAGCGCATGCAGCACCGCGCTCGGCGCCGGCAGCAGCGCCGGTGGCAGCATGCCGCTGCGGGCAAAGGCCTCCCAGCCCGCGATCAGCAACGCCGGCACGATGAGGCGTTCGAGTCCCTGGAACGCCCGCGTCAGCCGAAACGCGCGCCTTGCCGGCGAGGCGTCAGTAACCGAGGTCATTCTTGGCTTTTCCCGTGGCCTGCTCCAGGAACGAATAGTCCATGTTCTTCTCCGCTTCCGCGGACACGTCCTTCGAGATGTATTTGAGGTCGCGCATCATCGCGGCAATCGCGAGAGTCTGCGAGCGATGGATGGCGGGATCGGGCGCGGCGTTCTTCAGCGCTTCGGTCGCCACATTCTTGTCGAGGCCGGTGAGCTTGTTGATGACGTCGATCCACAGGGACTTGTCGGCGACCAGCTTGTTGTCGAGCTCGACCACGGCGCTGACGATGCCCTGGACGCCGGCACGTTGGCTCGCGATCACATCGGAACGGGTGACGATCAGATTGGTCAGGTTTCCTGCGGCCTGGTCATATGGCAGCACGAAGTGCTTGCCCGCGCCGGCGAGCCTGATCTGCGAGGCGAACGGCTCGACCGAACAGATCATGTCGACCTCGCCGCGCTGCAGCGCCGCGAGGTGGTCGGACGGATTGGGGATGTTGATGAACTGGATGTCCTTATTGGGATCGACGCCCTGCTTGAGGAACGCGCCGCGCATGTGAATGTCCTGCGCATTGCCGCGAGACGCCGCGAC
>JAEWHT010000215.1 GCA_023387695.1 Pseudomonadota bacterium
TCGCCGCCCTGCACGATGCCGAACAGCATGTAACCGTCGGGTGCGCTCTCGAAGGCGCGCTTGGAGCGCTCAGCCCAGCGCAGCGACAGGCGCATCGCGCGGTCGATGTCGTCGTGTTCGGCCGGCAGCCGCACGCACTCGTCCATCTGCATGGCGATGTCGGAGCCGAGCAGTCGCTGCACCTCGATCGAGCGCTCAGGCGACAGCTCGATCTTGGCGCCGTCGATATGCGAGCGGAAGGTAACGGCGTGCTCGCTGATCTTGCGCAGATCCGACAGCGACATCACCTGGAAGCCGCCGGAATCCGTCAGCATCGGCCCGTTCCAGCCGGTGAACCGCTGCAGTCCGCCAAGCCCATGGATGCGCTCCGCGCCGGGACGGAGCATCAGATGATAGGTGTTGCCGAGCACGATATCGGCGCCGGCATCGCGCACCTCGCGCCAGTGCATGCCCTTCATGGCGCCGGCCGTGCCGACCGGCATGAAGGCCGGCGTGCGCACCACGCCGTGGGGCGTGGTCAGGCGGCCGGTACGCGCGGTGCCGTCGGTGGCGAGCAATTCGAAATGATTGGGCAGCTGACTCATGGCGCCGCTTATTGCGTGTCAGGCGTGGCCAATCAACCCGTTCGGACCGCGCGATGCCCCAGACCGGGACAGCGCTGACGCGGACGTGATACCAGTCACGCTTGAACAATAAAACGATACCGTGTAGTTTTTCTGTGGGGGCTGAGCCAGAAGCCGCGGCGAGATTGCCGGGGCTGTAAATGCGTGATCGTCAGCCACCGACCGATGCCCCTCCCCACATGTTCGACGGACAGGTCCGCCATCCCGGATGGCTGGGCCAAGCGGACAGGCGTCCGCCTGATCACGCCGCTGGTGCTGGCCTGTAGCCTGGCACTCGGCGCGTGCACCTCGATCCCCCGCACGCCCTATACGGCGGCCGAAGCCAGCACCTCGCGCGTGCTCGATATCGATGGCCTCAGGCGCTATGCCGACGAGCCCATCACCAAGTTCAGCTTCGAACAGGACAAGGTGGCCGGGAGCAGAACCTATCTGGCACTGTCCGGCGGCGGCGCCGATGGCGCCTACGGCGTTGGCGTGCTCAACGGCTGGAGCGCGGCCCGTAATCGCCCGACCTTTTCTGTCGTCTCGGGTGTGAGCACCGGCGGCTTGATCGCACCCTTTGCGTTCCTCGGGTCGCAATATGACGACACGCTTCGCGAGCTCTACACCAGCGGCATTGCCGAGAGCCTGCTGAACGACCCCAGCATCATGCGCGTGCTGTTCGGCTCCGGCCTGTTCGGCAATACGCGGCTGCGGGAGCTCGTCGCGCGCTATGTCGGCCCGGAGCTTATGGCGCAGGTCGCGCGCGAGAACGCCAAGGGCCGACGGCTGCTGGTGGTCACGACCGATCTCGACACCCAGCGCACCGCGATCTGGGACATGGGCAAGATCGCAGCCGTCGGCACGCCCGAGGCGCTGAAACTGTTCCGCGACGTGATGGCGGCCTCCGCCAGCATTCCGCTGGTATTTCCGCCGATCCTGATCGAGGCCGAAGGGCAGGGTCGCAAATTTCAGGAGATGCATGTCGACGGCGGCGTGACGGCGCCGGTGCTGACGCTGCCCGAAGCCCTGCTGTTCCAGGGCCGCCTGCCCGGCAACGCGAAGATGGACATCTACATCCTCGTCAACAAGAAGATCGAACGCAACTTCGAGCTCGTCGCCAACAGCACGATCGACGTCGCCTCACGCAGCCTGTCCTCGATCACGCAGTCGCAGACGCGCTCGATCATCTTCTCGACCTATGATTTCGCCCAGCGCAACCACCTGGGCTTCCATCTCTCCTACATCGACCGCGACTATCCGGCGCCGCCGTCCGAAGGGTTCGATACGGCTTATATGCGGGCGCTGTACCAGTACGGGTACGAGAAGGCGGCGGGCGGCCAGGCCTGGACGTCGCGGATGCCGTGAGGCGGAACGACGGAGATAGCGAGACCGTTGACGGTAAGGCCAATTCGGCCAGATTCGCGATGACGCCCCCTGTGCTGCGCGTTATAGAGCATTGAGCATCGGCACGATCGCGCAGGATTCATTGGGCATGGGATTGGCTGCGACCAAGACAAGAACAGCGGCGCCGCGACGCGAGGCCTCGAAGTCGCGTGGCGGCCGGCCGACCAAGAGTGCCGCAATCGAGCGCGATCAGCGGTTGATCGAGGTCGCCACACGCCTGTTCCTCGACCGCGGTTTTGACGCGACTTCGCTCGATGCAGTGGCGGAAGCAGCACGTGTGAGCAAGCCCACGGTCTATTCCCGTTACGGCGACAAGCGCGGCCTGTTTGCCGCCGTGCTTCGCCGCGAGATCGCGCGCTGGCTCGCGCCGCTGTCGGCTGCAGCCGAAACGCAACTCAGCAGCGGCTCCGACATTTCGGTCGAACAGCGGCTGATCGAGATCGGGCGCGAGATGCTCAATTTCACCTGCGGACCCGACGCCGTGGCCTTCAGCCGCATGATGACGTCGCAGGCGATCAACTTCCCCGACGTTGCCAAGCTCGGCAAGGAGGAAGGCTGGCTCAAGGCCGTCGCCACGACCGCGCGGTTCTTCGATCATCTCGTCGCGCAAGGCGCGCTCGACGTCGACGACACCACGATCGCGGCGGAAGTGTTCCTCGACGTCGTCGTCGGCCACACCCACCGCATGGCGACGTTCGGCACGCCGATGGAATTCAAGGCCGCCGAGAAGCGGATGCGCGCAGCGATCAAGCTGTTCCTGGCCGGCGCGATCGGACCTGCGGATCGCGTGCAAGAAACGTCGCGAGGCACCTCAAAAAACGCGAGCAAGCCTCCCCAACGGCGCCGCCCGTCCCGCTGACATTTCCGTGAGACCGGCGATTTGTCCCCTGGGGACGACGGTCATTTCGTTGACCAAAATAAAACGATACGGTATGGTTTTGTTTATAGAGCGGTGCGGGCCCCTTTTATTCACCAGCCCCAAAAGAGGTCCGGACCGCTTAGATCGCCGCGACGGGTACAGCCCGCCACGACGCTCCGCGGCCGGCCGGTGCCCAAGGTCGGCCGCGATTTCTTTACGAACATCCGGCAGACTTGTAGGTCTAGGGCTTGCCGGCCGAAGGTCTGGACCATGAGCGCAACGAGACGACAGGTGTACGGGTTGCTGGCGGTCGCCCTCTCCGGGCTGCTGATCGCAGCGCCGGCGCAGGCAACCGTCTCGGCGGACAGCACGCCCACCGCCCTCCACGGCGAAACAGGTGGTGACGCTGCGGCGGACCGCCAAGCCGTCAGCCGCGAGATCGAGCGCTTCCGCAGCTCGTCGATCTCGATCAGCCAGGCCATGGCGATCGCTGAGGCACGACACGCCGGTGCCACGACCGCGGATGTCAGCTTCGATGGCGGATCGGGCGTACCTGTGTACCGGGTCAAGATCCTGCACAACGACCGGATTTGGCGATCCACCATCAACGCCACGACCGGCGAGCTCATGGGGGGCGAAGCCGCCCTGCCCCTGGCCGAACTGGACCATGACGATCGCAGCAATCTCGCAGCCCTCGGTAGCATCACGCATAGCCTCACCGATGCGGTGCGCGTCGCCGAGAAGGCAGCGTCAGGCAAGGCCATCAGCGGCGGCCTGGTGCGCGAAGGCGGCCGGCTCAATTTCGCGATCGTCGTCATCAGCGGCGACGACCTCAAAGAGGTCCTGCTCGAGCCGCCGGGCGTGCGGGGCAAGTAGCTCCGGAAAGCCATTGACGGACGCAGAACTCTCCCGCATAAGTCGCCGCCATGTTCACGACCACCAAACGCACGACCAAAACCACCACGGCCTTCGGGGCCCGGGGAGGCGTGCGCGCATAGTCGTCGACTAGAACGCAATCAGCTCTACCGAAGCCCCGCCCAAGATGGTCCGGGGCTTTTTTGTTGTCTCAATCTCAGCTCAATCGAAATGCAATGGAGGACATAGTGAGTAACGATCCCGTCGTCGCGATTGTCGGCGTCACCGGTGCGGTGGGCGCCGAATTCATCGCCACCATGGACAAGCGCGGCTTTCGCGTCGGCAAGCTCAAGGCTCTCGCCAGCGCCCGCTCAGCCGGCAAGACGGTGTCGTTTCGCGGCAAGGATGTCGTCATCGAGGAATTGACCGAGCGCGCCTTTGAAGGCGTCGACATCGCGCTGTTCTCCGCCGGCAGCGGCATTTCGAAGAAGTTCGCGCCGATCGCGGTCAAGGCCGGCGCCGTCGTCGTCGACAACTCCTCCGCATTCCGCATGGATCCGAACGTTCCGCTGGTCATCCCCGAGGTGAACGGCAACCGCATCCGCGACCACAAGGGCATCATTGCCAACCCGAACTGCGCCGCGATCACCGCGCTGGTGCCGCTCTGGCCGATCCACCAGAAGAACCGCATCAAGCGCGTGATCATCTCGACCTACCAGGCCGCAAGTGGCGCCGGCGCAGCCGCAATGGACGAGCTCGTCGAATCCACGCGCGCCAATCTCAACGGGCAGGTCTATACACCCAAGGTGATGCCGCACCCCTACGCGTTCAATCTCTTCAACCACAACACCGCCGTCGACCCTGAGACCGGCTACAACGACGAAGAGACCAAGGTCATCAAGGAAACCCGCAAGATCTTCGAAGACGAGAAGATTGCCATCGGCGTCACCTGCGTCCGCGTGCCCGTGCTGCGCGCGCATTGCGAGGCTATCACCTTCGAGTGCGAGAAGCCGATCACCGAAGATCAGGTTCGCGCCATCATGGCGCAAGCGCCGGGCGTGAAGGTCGTCGACGATCGCGTGAAGAACTACTTCCCGATGCCGATCGACGCCTCCGGCCAGGACGACGTTCTGGTCGGCCGCATCCGCAAGGATCTCAGCGATCCCTCAGGCCATTCGATCTCGATGTTCGTGGCAGCGGATCAGCTGCTCAAGGGCGCAGCGCTGAACGCGGTGCAGATCGCCGAGCTGCTGCCGCAGCGGGTGATGGCGTAACGGAAGCATCTAGGGTGGGCCCAGGCGCGCATGCGCTGTGCCCACCCTTGGAACTTATTCTGGAACTTGTTTTGGAACTTATTTCGCGGGAGGGTCTTTGCGGTCCCAGGGCCGCTTGCCATTCGCGTCGCGGTCCCAGGGGCGGGCCTGCGAACCCACGTTGGCCTCAGCTCTCTCCCGGTCCCGATCAGCCTTGATTTGATCCCGGATCGATGAATCCGTCGGGATCACGGGCGTCCCGGCAACGGTCTGCGCCATGCAAGGAGAGATCGTGATGAAAAGCGCGACAACGAATAATTTCTGCATCGCCCCTTGTAGCACGACCAAGACATTTCAATTGTGAAGTATGTAACTCGGCGGCCCGGACAAAACGACGCGGGGCTATGCGTTCACGACGGCGTTACAGCGTTGAACGTATCTCTAATGCCCGCGAAACAGCAGACACGCGTCGCCGTACGAATAGAAACGATAACCATTCGCAACGGCATGCGCGTACGCAGCCTGCATCGTCTCTAGCCCCGCAAACGCCGACACCAGCATGAACAGCGTCGACTTCGGCAGGTGGAAATTCGTCATCAGCACATCGACGGCGCGGAACCGGTAGCCGGGCGTGATGAAGATCGAGGTCTCGGCCGTGAACGGCTGAATCGTACCGTCCTCGCTCGCGGCACTTTCCAGCAGCCGCAATGACGTGGTGCCGACGGCGACGACACGGCCGCCATTTTTTCGGGCGGCGTTGAGACGATCCGCGGTCTCGGCCGAGATCGTGCCCCACTCGGCATGCATCTTGTGGCCGTCGGTGTCGTCGACCTTGACCGGAAGGAAGGTCCCTGCCCCGACATGCAGCGTAATGCGATTGATGCCGACGCCACGCGCAGCCAGCGCCTGCTCGAGCGCAGGCGTGAAGTGCAGACCAGCGGTCGGCGCAGCAACCGCGCCTTCATTGGTCGCGAACATGGTCTGGTAGTCCGCGAGGTCCTGATCGTCCGGCGTACGCTTGGAGGCGATGTAGGGCGGCAGCGGCGGGCTGCCGAGATCGGCAATGGCCTGATCCAGCGTCGGACCGTGGAACGAGAATGACAGCGTCACCTCGCCTTCCGTCCCCTTGGCCTCAACCTCGGCATCGAGATGGCCGAGCAGGCAGACCTTGCCTTCATTGCCGAAGCGAATGCGATCGCCGGCAACAAGCTTCTTCGCCGGCTTCACCAGCGCCTGCCAGCGCGAGCCGTCGAGACGCTTGATCAGCGTCGCATCGATCTTCGGCTCGGTCTCGCGGCCGATGCGCCGGCCTTTGAGCTGCGCCGAGATCACCTTGGTGTCGTTGACGACGAGCTGATCGCCCGGCTTCAGCCATTGCGGCAGATCAGCGATGGTCTGATCGCGCAGCGCACCGCTCTCGACCACCAGCATTTTCGCGGAGTCGCGCGGGCTCGCCGGGCGCAACGCGATGCGCTCGGCTGGCAGATCGAAATCGAAGAGATCAGTGCGCATTCTTGAACTTACCGCCGGGAGCGCGCCTGGGCGCGCCCCGGGGAACGAGGAGCTTACTCCTTGTCGGCCGCCATGCGCGCCTTGACGATCTTGTCCGGGTTCTGCACCGGCTCGCCGCGCTTGATCTTGTCGACGTTCTCCATGCCCTCGGTGACCTTGCCCCACACCGTGTACTGGTTGTCGAGGAAGCGGGCATCGTCGAAGCAGATGAAGAACTGGCTGTCGCCGGAATCCGGGCTCGCGGCGCGCGCCATCGAGGCGGTACCACGAACGTGCGGCTCCTTGTTGAACTCGGCCTTCAGCTTCTTGCCGGAGCCGCCGGTGCCGGTGCCGTGCGGGCAGCCGGTCTGCGCCATGAAGCCGTCGATGACGCGATGGAACACGATGCCGTCGTAGAAGCCTTCGCGGACCAGCTCCTTGATGCGCGCGACGTGGCCAGGCGCCAGGTCAGGGCGCATCTCGATGGTGACGGGGCCCTGCGTGGTTTCGAGGATCAAGGTGTTTTCGGTGGCGCTCATGCTGGTCTCTCTTGCGTTGTGGGTGAAGTCTTCCGATTTCGAAACGGGATCGCGAATGGACGCCCCGCAGCGGCGCCGGCCATCGCATCGGTAAATGGCATCGGCGTGCAGCGTTGCAATGCCTCCATCACCGCGATCCGGTATTGCAGCCGGTCATTGTCGGAGGCCCCTTCGGATTCATAGGTAATCCTCGGATGGCCCAGAATGTTTCCGGCCCGGTTAAAGCTCACGACGACGGTGATGTCGATGGCGCGAGCCTTATTGGGCGCCGGTGGCTTCCAGCAGGTATGGAGATGCTGGAAGAGATCCTGGAGAGTGTTGACCGGTGCGTCCTCTGCGGCCGCACCGGTGATGCCGAACAACAGCACGGCCGCAGCGAACAGGAGCCTGTCGCCGTGGCGCGCCATGGTCCTGGCTACTTGATGTCGGAGGCGACCTGCACCTTCACCATCTTGTCGGGATCGGTGACGGTGCCGCTCGGCGAGCCGGCCGGCGCCTTCTTCAGCTTGTCGACGACGTCCATGCCCTGCACGACTTCGCCGACGACGGTGTACTGACCATCGAGGCTGCCGCCGTCAGCAAACATGATGAAGAACTGCGAGTTGGCGGTGTCGACGCTGTCGCCGCGCCGGGCCATGCCGACGATGCCGCGGGCAAAGTGAACCTTGGAGAACTCCTGCTTCAGGTTCGGATATTTCGAGCCGCCAGTACCGTTGCCATTCTGGCCGTCGCCGGTTTGGGCCATGAAGCCATCCATCACGCGATGGAACGGCACGTTGTTGTAGAAGCCCTCGCGCGCGAGCTGCTTGAGGCGCTCGGCGTGCTGCGGCGCAAGGTCGGTCCTGAGCTTGATGACGATGCGGCCCTTGGT
>JAEWHT010000229.1 GCA_023387695.1 Pseudomonadota bacterium
GAGCTGATGAAGGACGTGAAGTTGCCGACGGTCAGCACGCGTCCGGTCAATTCCGTGGTGACGACCGTTTCTGAATAGTCCTCACTTGTCTTTCCAGTTCGAAGGTTACGTCATCGTCTCGGCGGACGGCATGCTTGCCGACGCCACAGGCGTCATGCCCAGCAGTCTGAAGTTCGAAGGCGACAAGCTGTTCTTCGAGCAGGCGCTCGACGGCGCCGCGCTCATCGTTCATGGCCGCAACTCGCACGAAGGACAGCCGAACTCGCCCAAGCGCAAGCGGCTTATCACCACGCGCAAGATCAAGGCCCTCACCGTCGATCCGGAGATGCCGAACGCGACGCTGTGGAATCCGGAGCATGTGAGCTTCGAGGAGGCCTGCGATTTCGCCGGTGTCGCTTCGGGGCGGGTCGCCATCATCGGCGGCCCCGTCGTGTTCGACATGTTCATGGACCGCTACGACACGTTCTGGCTGTCGGAAGCTCCGCATGTGAGGCTGCCCGGCGGCGAAGGCTGCTTCGTCGATGTGCCGAAGCGGACACCGCACGAGGTGCTGACGTCACACGGAATGAGCCCGGGCACGCCCTACATGCTCGACGCAGCGCATGGCGTCACCGTTACGCCGTGGCGACGCCAGGCCTGACCAAAGCCTATCATTCAACCCCAGGCACAGCACCGGCATTTCAACACCGACGATTATCTTGCTCATTCACCATGCGTAACGAACGACGCCCTTGCCCGCATAGGACCGCGTGACGTTCGAAAACTGACTCTCGAATGTCGCCGCTGCCGACCAGCCGTTCAGCCATTTCTTCTCGAGACTCGCCGTCAGAAGCGCGGAGTCCGCGCCCTGAGCAGCGCCGTTGACGACAAAGCTCGCATCCGGCAGTGCCTGGAAGGTCGCTGCCATGGTCCTGTCAGGGTTGAAATCGTGCACCCACGCCAGCCCTCCACGCAGCAAGAGGATGCCATCGGTCGCGGCAAACATCTTGTCGGCGCGAATGCCGAGTTCCGTGCGAGGATCGGTGACGCTCCGCGACGCATAAGCGAGCGCGAACGCGTTGCTGCCTGACAGCACGGATTCAGTGTAGGCCGGCAGCGCGACGCTGGTGAACTGCCCCGCCGCATAGGGGGTTAAGCCGATGTCGGCGCCCATCCAGCGCGCGACGAAGCGATAGCCGCCCTCGATACGACCGGACAATGCGTTGGCGTTGAATTCCGCGCGCAGGCGGTCCGCCCCGGAGATGGCCACCGTACGATCGGTGGTCACGTCCTGCCAGCCATAGGCGAGTGCCGCGGAGATATAAGATGGGCCGTTGAGGTGCCGTGCATAGGCACCCGCCTGGAACAGATCCGAGCGTCCGCTGCCGAGGCCATTCACGCCAAAATTGGTCCCGCCGCCGGCCAGCGCAAAGCCGGCTCGCGTAATGGCCGAAAGCCGGTAATCGGCCCCGACGGCGGTCCCAAACACGCGGCTCGTCGCATCGTGCGATCCGAGCCCGGCATTGCCGCTACTGTCTTGCGCCCCGCCGAAGCCTGACGCCCAGACATTCCAGCGCGCATTCTCCGGGCATAGCCGCGGCTTGCCGCGGATCTCGGGCACGGCGCAATCAGGCTCGTGCCGCTCGGTGAGCAAACCTGTAAACTGGCTCATCGCCTCGAACGTCGTCTGCTGCACGCGCGTCGCGAGCTCGCCGGAAGCGATCGTCAGCCCACCCGCCGACAACGCCGCATAGACGCCCGGAATGCCGCCGTTGCGGTTGAACGAGTTGGTCAGCCCATTGGCGACATTGCGCTGGTTGATGTTGAGGTTCGGCGCGATCGAAAAATCCAGCGCGAGGTTGAGATAGACGTTGTCGGCGTCGTAGCTCAGCGAGGAGTGGACGTTCGACGGCAGCCCGCTGCTGATGAGGGATGCAAACGTCCCGGAGACGCCACCGGCCGCACTGAGGATCGTATAGGTTTTCGCAACGTAGCTTCCCGCGGCGAACACCGCTTTCGCAGTGGCGCCGCCGAGATCCGCCGTCCCCGTGACCGTCGTGAAGGCTACGACGGACGGATTCACCTGCACCAGATAGAACGCGCCGGACGCGAAGGCGAGGCTGCCTTCGATCCTCATGCTGGTCCCTGCGCTGCCATTGCCGGGCGCAAGGGTGCCGCCGCTGTCGACCGTCACGGCTGGCGATACGATGCTGCCCGCGCCCATCAACACGGCGCCGGATTGAACCGTGACCGAGGAGGTCCCGTTGAGGGCGCCCTCGACGTCGAGCACACCGCCAGCGACCAGGGTACTGCCGGTATAGGTGCTCGTGCCGGTCAGGCCGAGCGTGCCGGTGCCGACCTTGGTCAGCGAGCCGCCGGAGCCCTCGCCGCTGCCGCCGTCCTGCAGCCGGCCGGAATAAACGGTCGAGAGATTGTTGCCGCCGACCTCGAGGTTCGTCGAACCGAGATAAATGGTACCCGCGCCCTCGATCGACCCGATAGCGACACTGGGCGCGGCACTCATCGACAGATCGACATAGGCGTTGTTAATGAAGCGCGCCGTACCGCCGCTGCTGTTGTCGTAGAAGTAGATCGTCCCCGAACCGGAATTGGTGATCGTGGCACTGCCCGCCGCGCTCGAATCGTTGAAATAGATCGTGCCGGTATTGCTGATGTTGGCGTTGCCGGCGGTGCTGGTGTTGCTGAATGAGATTTCGCGATCGCTGCTGATCACGGCATTGCCGGCCGTGGCGCTTTGGGTGAACGAAAGCCTCGCGTCGTTGATGTTGATGGTCGCGGTGCCCGCGGTGCTGCTGTTTGCAAACCGCAAGTCGCTCGCATGCACGTCGATCTCGATGCTGCCGCCGTTGACGACAATGCCGTTTCCGAGAAACCGCAAACCGTTCTCGCCATCGATGCTGACGATGTAATTGCTCGCGCCGGAATTGAAGGTCCAGCCACCAACCGATTGGATGCTCGAAATGGTCAGGCTCGTGACGCTGGACGTCCCGAACGAGGCGGTGCCGTCGGGCAGGCTGCCGCCGCTCCAGTTCGATCCAGTCTCGTAGGTGCCCGAGCCGGGCGCTGAGAGCCAGGTCGCATCGATCGCTTCGGCACGCGAGACCGTCAGGACCAGCGCAAGGGCCGAACTGCCGAGCCAGGCCGCTACTGTCCACGCGGAGACGCCACCCATCCAGCCGCCCGTGGCCGGGCTCCCGAGGACCGTCCCGGGATCAACACGCAACACCATTCCAGCCCGCACCCTGCCCTCGGCATCAAAAAATCATGGGCTGGTTTCCCGAGGCCCGTGGCGCTCATCGAGCCTCGAAGGCACAGGGTCAATACGATCTGAGGGCCTGGAAGCGGCGCATCAATAGACTGAGACGAAAGAGCAAGTGCCCGACGGCGCCGAGCTATGGGCAGGATGAAGGTGGGAGGCCGAGAACCCCACAATACCGGCAGAATTCGCAGGCCAAGGGAGGTCTTTCCCTGTTCCGGTTCTCACACTATACCGCCGCCATCGGGTTCCCGTGGCACCGTTCCAGCGGCCCGCAGACCTAAGCAACAGGCCCGCAAGTCTGGCCTCCCACGACGATCGAGACGCGACCAAGACCAGAATGAACGAAAACGACCCGACGACGGGTCCGAAACAAGCTTCCGGACTGACGGGCGATGCTGCCCCGACAACTTCGCTGCTGCCGACCTTCGGCTTCACAGCCGATCAAATGGAGCTAGGCGCCAACATCGCAGCCTGGCGCGAGGCGGTCGCAACGCTGTTCGATGTCGACGAGCTCGCCGCCGGCGAGCCAGGCCCGTTTCGCGCGGACATCACGTCCTATGCGATGGGACCAGTGCTGATCGGGCTGAGCCGGGCCAGCGGCCAGCGCTTCCGCCGCACGCCTGAGACCATCGCGCGCAGCGGCGTCGACCACCTCATCCTCCAGCTTTATCTCAGGGGCGGCTATGACGGCATTGCGGGTACAAAGCCGATCCGCGTGCGCGCCGGCGACATCTGCCTGTTCGACCTTGCGCAGCCGCTGGAGACCCGCGCGACGGCGTTCGAGAACGTCACGCTGGTGGTGCCGCGCCCGATGTTCGGCAGTCATCTGCTGCGGGTCGATGATCTGCATGGCCTCGTCTTGCCAGGCAGTGGCGTGATCGCCAGGCTTCTCGCTGGCCACCTCTCCGCCCTGCTCGAGTTTGCGCCGCGCATGACGCTCGACGAATGCCAGTCGGTGGTCGAGGGCACAGTGTCGCTGCTGGCCGCGTGTCTGCGCAACGAGCTCGAGCGCGTCGAGGCTGATGCCGACCATTCAGCTATGGCGAGCCCGTCCTTGATACGGGTCCGTCAATATGTCGAGGCCAACCTAGGCAGTGATGACCTGTCAGCGACTTCCGTTGCGACCAATTTCGGCCTGTCACGGGCCTCGCTGTACCGGCTGTTCGCGCCGGTCGGCGGTATCGCCGATTACATCCGCAGTCGGCGGCTGCACCGCGCCTTCTTCGATCTCGCCAATTCGGATGCGCGCCGTCTGAGAATCAGCGAAGTCGCGCGGCGATGGCGGCTCGGCACCGACGCCCATTTCACGCGCTCTTTCAAGGCAGCCTATGGCATCACGCCGCGCGCCGCGCGCGAGGCCGCATTGCTGGGCGTGAAGCGCGGCTCGGATGAAACGAGCAGCGGGACCATTTCCCGATGGATGCGCGAGATCGCGCCCCCGGGTGCGGCAGATTGAGCGCCTGAACGCCTCTCACACGTCCCCGTAGGCCGTCTCGGCCGACCGCGTGGCGCGGCCATAGCCCATGATCATGAACAGCGCGCCG
The DNA here is from genome assembly GCA_023387695.1 of Pseudomonadota bacterium. GTDB lineage: Bacteria > Pseudomonadota > Alphaproteobacteria > Rhizobiales > Xanthobacteraceae > Bradyrhizobium. Next base: position 4,804 of record JAEWHT010000229.1, read on the forward strand.
ATGATCGCGAGGTTCTTCAGCGCATCGACCACCGTCGCGGCGTTCTCGGGCGCGGTCTGGTTCCAGAAATCGGAGAACAGGACCGTCGAGACCGCGATGTAGATCACCATCAGCATGGCGAAGAAACGCGCGCCGAAATTCAGCGCGATCATCAGGCCGGCGATGATCTCGAGCCCGCCGAGCGCGATCGCCAGAAGCTGCGGCGTGGTCATCGCCGTCGCCGTCTCGATCTGCTTGGCGTAGGGCGCGATCACATCGGGCACCACGATCTTGCCGGCGATGAAATCGGCCGTCGCCTGAATGGCCACAAGCTTGGTCGCGCCCGTGTAGATGAACAGCACTGCGAACAGGATTCGCCCGAAAGTCACGAACGCTGGCATGGTCGGCCTCTTGGCAAAACGCTAAGCACGGAACGCGCCGGCCGATTATGGAGAGTCGGCTTGCGGTTTTCAAACGGGGAAATGGAAAACCGGGAGTTATTCAAAATTGGTGGTGTGCACCACTCGCTCCACGTCATGGCCGGGCTTGACGACCTCCGGCCTAGCTCGCCCTTACGTAAACAACGTCGGCTGCTGCCGGGCTGCGCGCTCCTGCGCTTCGACCACCGCGACCGCCGTCATGTTCAGGATGCCGCGCGCGGTCACGGACGGGGTGAGGATGTGCGCCGGGCGTGCCGGGCCGATCAGGATCGGGCCGACGGGCAGCGCGTCCGCCAGCGACTTGATCATCTGATAGGCGACGTTCGCCGTGTCGAGGTTCGGCATGATCATGATGTTGGCCTCACCCTCGAGCTTGGAGTGCGGCAGCACCAATTTTCGCGCGGCGGCCGACAGTGCCGTGTCGCCCTGCATCTCGCCGTCGGCCTCGATCTCCGGGTGCTTTTCCTTCAGCAACTGGGTCGCCCGGCGCATCTTGCGCGAGGAGTCGGTGTCGTAGCTGCCGAAATCCGAATGCGAGACGAATGCGATCTTGGGCTTGAGCGCGAAACGCTGGACATGGACCGCCGCGAGCGAGGCGATCTCGGCCAGCTCTTCCGCGCCCGGATTGGGGCGCACCTGGGTATCGGCGATGAAGAACGCCCCCTTGCTGGTGATCAGCAGTGCCAGCGCGGCATAGTCGCTGACGCCCGCCTGGAAGCCGACGATCTCGCGGACATGACGCAGATGATGCATGTAGCGGCCCTCGACGCCGCAAAGCATCGCGTCCGCCTCGCCGCGCGTCACCGCGAGCGCCGCGATGACGGTGTTATTCGTGCGCACGACGGTACGCGCCGCATCCGGCGTGACGCCGCGACGGCCGGCGAGCTCGACATAGGACTGCACATAGGAGCGATAGCGCGGATCGTCTTCGGGATTGACGAGGTCGAAATCCTTGCCGGCCTTGATCGACAGGCCGAAACGCTTGATGCGCGCCTCGACCACGGACGGACGGCCGACCAGGATCGGCGTCGCCAGCTTCTCCTCCAGCACGACTTGCGTGGCGCGCAGCACGCGCTCGTCCTCGCCTTCGGCGTAGATCACGCGCACCGGCTGGGTCTTGGCCTTGGCGAACATCGGCTTCATGACGAGGCCGGAACGGAAGGCGAAGCGCTCGAGCAGCGCGGTGTACTCGTCGAAATTGGTGATGGGCCGCGTCGCGACACCTGACTCCATCGCTGCCTTGGCGACGGCCGGCGCGATGCGCAGGATCAGTCGCGGATCAAACGGGCTCGGGATCAGCGATCCCGGGCCGAAGCCCTGGGTCTCGCCGGTATCAAAACCCTGCGCGACCGCATCGGACGGGGCCTCGCGCGCGAGCTGCGCGATGGCCTCGACGGCGGCGTGCTTCATTTCCTCATTGATGGCGCTGGCGCCGACATCGAGCGCGCCGCGGAAGATGAAGGGGAAGCAGAGAACGTTGTTGACCTGGTTCGGATAGTCTGAGCGACCGGTGCAGATCATCGCGTCGGGTCGAACTTTCCGCGCCTCCTCCGGCATGATCTCCGGCGTCGGATTGGCGAGCGCCATGATCAGCGGCTTTTCGCCCATCGCCTTGGCCATTTCCGGCTTGAGCACACCCGGTGCTGACAAGCCGATGAAGATGTCGGCGCCGCCAATGACATCGCCAAGCGTGCGCTTGTCGGTCTTCTGCGCATAGACCGCCTTCCAGCGGTCCATCGTGGTGTTTCGGCCCTCGTGCACGAGACCATCGATGTCGCACACCCAGATGTTCTTGCGCTGCGCGCCCATCGACACCAGCAGGTTCAGCGTCGCGATCGCGGCCGCTCCCGCCCCCGACGCCACGATCTTGACCTCCGACAGCTTCTTGCCGTTCAGGCGGAGCCCGTTGGTGATGGCGGCGGCAACGATGATCGCGGTGCCATGCTGGTCGTCATGGAAGACCGGGATCTTCATGCGCTCCTTCAGCTGCGCCTCGATCTCGAAACATTCGGGACCACGGATGTCCTCGAGATTGATGCCGCCAAAGGTCGGCTCGAGCGCCGCCACGGTCTCGACCACGCGCTCGATCGTGTCGGCGGCGATCTCGATGTCGAACACATCGATGCCGGCGAATTTCTTGAACAGGACGGCCTTGCCTTCCATCACCGGCTTGGAGGCCAGCGGGCCGATATTGCCGAGGCCGAGCACCGCGGTGCCGTTGGAGACCACGGCAACCAGATTGGCACGGGTCGTCAGCGTGGCGGCTTCAGCCGGGTTCTTGGCGATCTCGGTACAGGCGGCGGCAACGCCTGGAGAATAGGCAAGCGCGAGGTCGCGCTGGTTGGCGAGTGGCTTGCTTGCCTGGATCTCGAGTTTTCCCGGGCGCGGCAGACGGTGATAGGCCAGCGCCGCCTGGTGGAGATCATCGGAATAGGACGACATGCGGTGTCTTGCCTCGCGTTACCGGCCTCAAATTGCAACATCCGGAGCCGCCTTCCAAGCGGATGGAATTCCGGGTCGTGGAAACCGGATGAAGCACGGCCAAAGGCCCGGTGGCAACATCCGATTCTCTATCCTCGTCATTTGCGAGCGAAGCGAAGCAATCCAAAGTCCCTCCACGGAAACATTCTGGATTGCTTCGCTCGCAATGACGATGTGGAGGCACCCGACGCAATATTTATCATATCGCGTCGCGGTGCCACAGCCGGCCGCTCACTTCTGCGGCAGGTTCACCCGCACATGCAGCTCGCGCAGCTGCTTGGT
>JAEWHT010000282.1 GCA_023387695.1 Pseudomonadota bacterium
ACCGCGCTACCACCATATCGGCCTCTACGCCTATCGCAGGGCCGCGCTTGAGCGTTACGTTTCGCTCCCCCCCTCGCCGCTGGAATTGCAGGAAAAGCTCGAACAACTCCGGGCCCTGGAGGCCGGAATGCGGATCGACTTCACCATCGTCGACACCGTCCCACGCGGGGTCGACACACCCGCGGACCTCGAGACCGCGCGCAGCATCCTTTCCAAATCCTGAGCCGCTGCTACAAGGCCCGTCATGAGCAAGATGAAGATCGCATTCCAGGGCGAACCTGGCGCCAATTCCCATATCGCCATCGTCGAGGCCTTTCCCGACGCCGAGCCGATGCCCTGCGCCACCTTCGAGGACGCGCTGTCAGCAATCTCATCGGGCGAGGCCGATCTCGGCATGATCCCGATCGAGAATTCGGTCGCCGGCCGTGTCGCCGACATCCATCATCTGCTGCCGGCCTCCGGCCTTTTCATCATCGGCGAATGGTTCCTGCCGGTCCGGCATCAATTGATGGCGATCAAGGGTACCAAGCTATCCGACATCAAATCCGTCGAGAGCCACGTGCACGCGCTCGGCCAGTGCCGCCGTATCATCCGCAAGCTCGGCATCAAGCCAATCGTGCACGCCGACACCGCCGGCAGCGCCCGGGACATTTCGGAGCGCAACGACAAAACCGTCGCCGCGATCGCTACGCGCCTGGCCGCACAGATTTACGGCCTCGACATCCTCGCCGAGAACATCGAGGACGAAGCCCACAACACCACGCGCTTCGTGGTGCTGGCGCGCGAGCCGAAATGGGCCGCGCAGGGTTCGGGATCGCTGGTCACGACTTTTGTTTTCCGCGTACGCAATCTGCCCGCCGCGCTCTACAAGGCGCTCGGCGGCTTTGCCACCAACGGCGTCAACATGACCAAGCTCGAAAGCTACATGGTCGATGGTAATTTCTTTGCCACGCAGTTCTACGCGGACGTCGATGGTCATCCCGAGGACAAGGGCCTCGCATTTGCGATCGATGAGCTGAAATTCTTCTCGCGAGAATTCCGCATTGTCGGCGTGTATCCGGGGCACCCGTTCCGGGCGACCTTCAGCGAGACACAGCAGGATTAGTTTCGTGTCCCGGACGCGCGAAGCGCGAGCCGGGACCCAGAAAGCAACACGGGGAGGCTGGGTGACATGGGCCCCGGCTCTGCAGCGCACCGCCAAGTGGCGCTGCGCAGCGTCCGGGGCACGATAGCCCCTATGCGGCCGCTTTGAGCCCGAACGCCTCCGCCAGCAGCGAATACGACTTCTTCCTCGCCTCGTGATCATACACGGCAGTGATCACCATCAGCTCGTCCGGCTTGCTCGCATCCATCAGCGGCTGAAGCTTCTTGTGCACCGTCGCGGGGCTGCCGACGAATAGGCGCGAGCGGTTGCGCTTAATCGAGACGCGCTCGGAATCCGTATAGGGATAGGCCAGCGCTTCTTCGACGCTCGGCAGCGGCAGATATTGACCGCGATCGCGGCGCAGGCGGTTGAGGTCGAATGATGTCGCAAGCTTCTCCGCCTCTTCGTCCGTATCAGCAGTGATGGCGGCAACAGCGAGAATCGCGTGCGGGGTCGCGCGCCAGGCCGAGGGTTGAAAGCGGTTGCGATAGTGCACCATCGCGTCAACCGCATCGTGGGACGCGAAGTGATGGGCGAAGGCGAAGCCCATTCCGACCTGGGATGCGAGCTCCGAGGAATAATCGCTGGAGCCGAGCAGCCAGATCGGCGGCAGCGGGCTGTCGTCCGGCATCGCCACGACGTTGTGGTATGGATGGCCTTCGGGGAATTCACGGGTCTCCCACAGGATCAACTCGTGCAGCCGCTCCAGAAAGTCGTCACCCTCGCGGCGATCGAGCCGGCTGCGCAGAGCGTAAGCCGTGGCGCCATCGGTGCCGGGCGCGCGGCCGAGGCCGAGATCGATGCGCCCCGGAAACAGCGCCTCCAGCATCTTGAAGCGTTCGGCCACAACGAGCGGAGCATGATTGGGCAGCATCACACCGCCAGAGCCGACGCGAATGTGCTTCGTCACCGCAGCGATCTGCCCGATCATCACGTCGGGAGCCGGGCTCGCGACGGAGGCGAGGTTGTGATGCTCGGCGAGCCAGTAGCGGACATAGCCGAGCCCATCAACATGGCGCGCCAGGTCGATGCTGTTACGCAGCGCTGCGGCGGGTTTGGTGCCTGTGGTGACGACGGAGAGGTCGAGGACTGAAAGCGGGATCATGGCGGACTAAAGTAGTGGAGGGCCGCGCCGCGGCAATGGGCCGTCAGCGCAGATCTGGCGTGTGCGGGCGGAGAGGTCCTGCGTTCGAAAGGAATAGCGCATTGGGACGATCGAGGACCACAACAAGACAAACTCACTCTGCCCACACTGCTTAACACAGATTTATCGCTCCCAAAATAAATCATAAATATATAATATTATTATATAATCTTGCAATTTAAGGCGCTTCCCACTTAAGGTCGTCGTACCGCAATATTCAGCATAATCATGCCCATGGTGGGCTACTTCCCATCACCGATGGGCTGTCGAGAAACCCGCCTTTGCCGTATCTTAGCCTCTCCCAAGCTAGATCCGGCCGCCGGATGCCAGACCGCTGGCAAGTCCCTGGAGTGAGTGGTGCCATGACCGATTTGACGACGCCTGCGGCCGCCGACGGGCAAGACAACCTCGCCGCCAAGCGGCCTGCGATCTCCTTCGAGTTCTTTCCGCCCAAGACGGAAGATATGGAGCGGAATCTCTGGGAGACCATCAACCGGCTCGCCCCGCTCGACCCGAAATTCGTCTCGGTGACCTATGGCGCCGGCGGCTCCACCCGCGAGCGCACCCATTCGACGATTTCGCGCATCCTCAAGGAGACCGCGCTGCTGCCGGCCGCGCATCTGACCTGCGTCGGCGCTTCGCGCGGCGAGATCGACGAGATCGTCGACCGCTATCACGAGGTCGGCGTCCGCCACATCGTCGGCCTGCGCGGCGATCCCGCCGGCGGCATTGGCACCCCCTACTCCAGCCATCCCGACGGCTACCAGACCTCCGACGCGCTCGTCGCGGGCATCAAGAAGCGTCACGCGGATATCGAGGTATCCGTCTCGGCCTACCCCGAGAAGCACCCCGAAGCGCGCGACTTCGATGCCGACATCGATACGCTGAAGGCCAAGGTCGATGCCGGCGCGACGCGCGCGATCACGCAGGTGTTCTTCGATAACGACCTTTACTTCCGCTATCTCGATCGCGTGCGTGCGCGCGGCATCAACATCCCGATCGTGCCGGGCATCATGCCCATGCACAATTTCAAGCAGGCCCGCAATTTCGTCACCCGCGCCGGCACGACCGTGCCGGACTGGTTCGCTGCGAAATTCGAAGGCCTCGACGACGACGCCGAGACCCGCAAACTGGTAGCTGCGACGGTCGCAGCCGGCCAGGTGCAGAAACTGGCAAAACGCGGCGTCGACACCTTCCATTTCTACACCATGAACCGCGCCGATCTCGTGTTCGCGATCAGCCATTTGCTCGGCATTCGCGCCAAGAGCGCGCAGAAGGCGGCGTAAGATATCATGACCGTATCCACCTCGCCCAAGCGAACCGCCCTGATCAACGCCGCGCGCGAACGCATCCTCGTGCTCGACGGGGCGATGGGCACGATGATCCAGAACCTGCAGTTCGACGAAGCCGCCTTCCGCGGCGAGCGCTTCAAGAATTTCCATCGCGACCTCCGCGGCAACAACGATCTGTTGATCCTGACCCAGCCGCAGGCGATCGAGGACATCCACGCCGCCTATTTGCGCGCCGGTGCCGACATTGTCGCGACCAACACGTTTTCGACCACCTCAATCGCGCAGGCCGATTACGACCTCACCGACATCGTCTACGAGATGGCGCGCGAAGGCGCCCGTCTCGCCGGCAATGCCGCCAAGCGCGTCGCGGCCGAAGACGGCAAGCCGCGCTTCGTCGCGGGCGCCATCGGCCCCACCAACCGCACCGCCTCGATCTCGCCTGACGTCGCCAACCCCGGCTACCGCGCCGTCACCTTCGACGATCTGCGAAAGTCCTATGGCGAGCAGATCCGCGGCCTGATCGACGGTGGCGTCGATATGCTGCTGGTCGAGACCATCTTCGACACGCTGAACGCCAAGGCGGCGCTCTATGCGATCGCCGAGATCACCGAAGAGCTCGGCATCGACATGCCCGTGATGGTGTCCGGCACCATCACGGACAAATCCGGCCGCCTGCTCTCGGGCCAGATGCCGGAAGCGTTCTGGAATTCGGTGCGGCACGCCAAGCCCGTCACCATCGGCTTCAACTGCGCGCTCGGCGCGGAAGATCTGCGCGCGCACATCGCCGATATCGGCCGCGTCGCCGATACGCTGGTCTGCGCCTACCCCAATGCCGGCCTGCCCAACGAATTTGGCCAGTACGACGAGACGCCGGAATACATGGCGCGCCTGGTCGGCGAATTCGCGCGTGACGGCCTCGTCAACATCGTCGGCGGCTGCTGCGGCACCACGCCGGACCATATCGCCGCGATTGCCGCCGCCGTCGCCCCGCACAAACCGCGCATCGTGCCGGAGATCGCACAAAAGCTGCGGCTCTCCGGCCTCGAGCCGTTCGTGCTCACCGACGCCATTCCGTTCGTCAACGTCGGCGAGCGTACCAACGTCACCGGCTCGGCCCGCTTCCGCAAGCTGATCACCAATGGCGACTACACCGCCGCGCTGCAAGTCGCGCGCGACCAGGTCGAGAACGGCGCGCAGATCATCGACGTCAACATGGACGAGGGGCTTCTGGATTCGGAAGCCGCGATGGTGACCTTCCTCAATCTCGTCGCCGCCGAGCCCGACATCGCCCGCGTGCCTGTCATGGTCGACTCGTCGAAGTTCTCGGTGATCGAGGCCGGCCTGAAATGCGTTCAGGGCAAGCCGGTCGTCAACTCGATCTCGATGAAGGAAGGCGAGGAGAAATTCATCCACGAGGCCAAGATCGCCCGCCGCCACGGCGCGGCTGTGGTCGTGATGGCGTTCGACGAAGTCGGCCAGGCCGACACGTTTAAGCGCAAGACCGAGATCTGCAAGCGCGCCTACGACATCCTCGTCGAGCGCGTCGGCTTCCCGCCTGAAGACATCATCTTTGATCCGAATATCTTCGCGATCGCGACCGGCATCGAGGAGCACAACAATTACGGCGTCGACTTCATCGAGGCGACGCGCTGGATCCGCCAGAACCTGCCGGGCGCGCACATCTCTGGCGGCGTGTCGAACCTGTCGTTCTCGTTCCGCGGCAATGAGCCGGTGCGCGAGGCCATGCACTCGGTGTTCCTGTATCACGCCATCAAGGCCGGCATGGACATGGGTATCGTCAATGCAGGCCAGATGATCGTCTATGACGACATCGACGCCGAGCTGCGCCAGGTCTGCGAGGACGTCGTCCTCAACCGCGATCCCGGCGCGTCCGAACGCCTGCTGGCGCTCGCGGAGAAATTCCGCGGCAACAAGACCCAGACCAAGGAAGCCGATCTCGCCTGGCGCGAATGGCCGGTGGAGAAGCGGCTGTCGCATTCGCTGGTGCATGGGATCACCGAGTTCATCGAAGTGGACACTGAAGAGGCCCGCAAGAACTCGTCGCGTCCGCTCGACGTGATCGAGGGCCCGCTGATGGCCGGCATGAACGTGGTCGGCGACCTCTTCGGCGACGGCAAGATGTTCCTGCCGCAGGTCGTGAAGTCGGCACGCGTGATGAAGCAGGCGGTCGCCTGGCTGATGCCGTTCATGGAAGAGGAAAAGGCGCGCAACGCTGCCAACGGTGTCGCAGGAGCGGCTAACTCGTCGGCCGGCAAGATCGTGCTCGCGACCGTCAAGGGCGACGTCCACGACATCGGCAAGAACATCGTCGGCATCGTGCTCCAGTGCAACAACTACGAGGTGATCGATCTCGGCGTGATGGTGCCTGCGTCCAAGATCGTCGAGACGGTAAAGGCCGAGAAGGCCGACATCGTCGGTCTGTCAGGCCTGATCACGCCCTCGCTCGACGAGATGGCGTTCTTCGCCGGCGAGCTACAGCGTGAAGGCCTCAAGCTGCCGCTGCTGATCGGCGGCGCGACCACGAGCCGCGTGCATACGGCGGTGAAGATCGACCCGAGCTATCGCGCCGGTCCCGTCGTGCATGTCAACGATGCCAGCCGTGCCGTCGGCGTGGCGTCCTCGCTGCTCTCGCCGGAGAAGCGCGAAGCTTACGCCGCCGAGGTGCGCGCCGAATACGCCAAGATCTCGGATGCGCATATGCGCGCGCAGGCCGACAAGAAGCGGCTGAAGCTGGAGGCCGCGCGCAAGAACCGCGTGCCGGTCGACTTCGCGGCGAACAAGCCGGTGAAGCCAACCTTCCTCGGCACCAAGAGCTTCGACGAATACGACCTTGCTGAATTGGTGCCCTATATCGACTGGACGCCGTTCTTCCAGACCTGGGAGCTCGCCGGGCGCTTCCCCGCGATCCTCAAGGACGAGAAGGTCGGCGAGGTCGCGCGCTCGCTCTATGACGATGCGCGCAAGATGCTCGACACCATCGTCAAGGAAAAGTGGTTCCGGGCACGCGCCACCGTCGGCTTCTGGCCGGCGAACGCGCAAGGCGACGACATCGTGGTCTATGCGGACGAGAGCCGCACCAAGAGCATCGCGACGCTGCACACGCTGCGCCAGCAGCTCGAGAAACGCGAGGGTCGTTTCAACGCGGCACTCGCCGACTTCGTCGCACCCGCAGGCGTGCCTGACTATGTCGGCGGCTTCGTCGTCACCGCCGGCATCGGCGAGGACGCCGTTGCCGATCGCTTCAAGATGGCCAACGACGACTATTCCTCGATCCTGTGCAAGGCGCTGGCCGATCGCCTCGCCGAAGCGTTCGCCGAGCGCATGCATGCGCGCGTGCGCCGCGAGTTCTGGGCCTACGCGCCGGACGAGGCGCTCTCGAACGACGAGATGATCCTGGAGAAATACCAGGGCATCCGTCCCGCACCCGGCTATCCCGCGCAGCCCGATCACACCGAGAAGGCGACGCTGTTCGAACTGCTGGATGCGGAAGCGACCGCCGGCGTGAAGCTGACCGAGAGCTTTGCGATGTGGCCGGGCTCGTCCGTGTCCGGGCTCTATTTCGCGAACCCCGAGAGCTATTATTTCGGCGTCGGCAAGATCGAGCGCGACCAGGTCGAGGACTACGCCGCGCGCAAGGGCATGAGTGTTGCCGAGACCGAGCGCTGGCTCGCGCCGGTGCTCAACTACATCCCGTCGCAGCAAGCCTCCGACAAGGCCTTCGCAGCAACGCCGGCGAACGACGAGACCTCGAAGGATCTCGCCTCGCATCCGCCGGGCTGCACCTGCGCGGTGCATCTGGTCTGGCAGAAGAAGCGCGCGGGGGCCGGTTAGGCCCTCTGCACTCAAAAAGCGAAAACAACCCCATGCACAGTAGGAATTGGGGTTGGCCTGCCTGCCAATTTTTCGGTCTTACCGAAAATCGCTTGCTCCGTCGGGCAAAACACCTGTAAGAGACGATCATCGCCGGACGTGGGTGCCGTTCGGACCTTTCGGTCTCGTGCCCCGGACGCTGCGCAGCGCGAAGCGGTGCGCTGCAGAGCCGGGGCCTATTTCACCCAGCAATCCATGCGGCGTGGGTCCCGGCTCTGCGGAGCAGCGTTACACGCTGCACCGCGTCCGGGACACGAGACCCATCACCCCTTTGACGGCGCCTGCGCCCGCAATGCTTCCCTGAACTTCGCCCCCCGTGAACGCAAAGCGCGCGGGACGCGACCAATAGCGGTCGCATCGGGGACCCAAGGAGATCAGATGCTGGATGCCCAACAATTGCTATGGACGCAAATTGCCGCTGGACTCTGCACGTTGCTGTTCGGCCTGACGCTGTTCAATCTAATCCGCACGCGGGGCCGGATGCAGGCCGCACGCAGCTGGGACAAGGTCGAGGCCGTCATCACGGTCTCCAGGGTCGATCAGCCGGCCACACACGTCTCGGACGATTTGAACGACGCCACCCCCGTCATCCGCTATCGCTATCGGGCCGGCGGCCAGGAGTTCGAGAGCGACAAGGTCGTGGTCGGCGGCCTCGCCATGACGACGCGGGTCCTCGCCGCAAAGCTGGTTGGGCGCTATCCGGTCGGCGCCCATGTCGATGTCCATGTCGATCCCAGCAAACCCGGCGAAGCGCTGCTGGAGCCGGCGGCCATGCAGAACGCCGGGGCGCTCCTGGCATTCACGATCGTGTTCGGCTTCATCGCCGCCATCCTGACGGCGCATGCGGTTGCGGGTCACGTGCTCTACGCCAGCAATGGCGTCCCGCTGTTTGCGTTCGCGCTTCCCATCGTCGCCCTGCTGGGCGGCGTCCTCTGTGTCGCGGCGTATATCAAGACGCGCCGGCTTGCGAACGCCAGCCTGCGCTGGCCGACCGCGGCCGGCACGGTTACCCATTGCGACATCGTCGAGGAGATCATCGAAGACAAGCGCGACGACGACGACAAGTCGGCGGTTCGCTCAGCGGTGCGCAGAGTCCATCACCGCTATCAGGTCGACCTGCGCTACGCCTACAAAATCGGCAAGCGCGACTTCATCGGCACCGAGACGAACTGGAACGGCGCCACCATCTATGGCCTGCGCGAGGTCGCAGAGAAGGCCGCGGCCCCGTACCGTCCCGGGCAGAACGTCACCGTCTATTACGATCCGGAGCAGCCGGGCAATGCCGTGCTGGAGCCTGCGAGCCGAAAAGGCGCCATCGCGCCGCTGATCGGCGCAGCGATCTGCGTGGTCATCGGCGGCATCTTCCTGACGTTCCTGATCAAGGTCGGGTTCGGCTAGAAAACCCTCACCCCTTCGGCGGCGCCAGCGGCTGCACGATCTCCTTGAACGGCGCCAGCGCCTCGCAGCGATCGGCGTGGGCTGCGAGGGCCGGATAGCGCGCCACATCGAACAGCTGCGGATGCGCCTCACGTGTGAAGCGAACCACGCAGGCGACCGCAATGTCCGCGTGGCCGATACGGTCGCCGAGCCAGTACGGCGTCGCCACCTTGGCGCGCTCGGCTTCCAGCACGCCGAGCACGTCGCCGATCTGCGCCTGGCAGCGCTCGACCCATAGCGCGAGCTGCTCCTTCCGCAGCACGCGCTCGTAGAGCAGGCTGACCGCCTTGTCGCCGAGGCCGGAGGCGAGCGCGCAGATGCGCAAATGCTTGCGCCGGTCAACGCCGCTTCGCGGCAGCATCGCCTTCTCCGCACCGACGAGCTCGTCGAGATAATCCAGGATGATCGTGCTCTCGATCAGCGCCTCGCCGTCATCGAGCACCAGCGTCGGCACCCGGCGCAGCGGATTATACGGCGCTATTCTGTCGGCATCGCCGAACGTCGACCACGGCCTGTGCTCGAAGGTGAGCCCGTAAAGCCGCAGCGCAATCGCGACGCGGCGGACGAAGGGGGAATCATATTGGCCGATCAGGAACATGGTTCTCGCTTCTCTCGATCGTTGGATCAGGCAGGGCCGATCAGTTCATCGCTATTGCGCGGCGTCCGCAACAAATATCTTGGAAGGAGAGCATTGCGCATGGCGCAACAACGCGGAATCAATGGACAGCCGACCAGCCGGGAGTCCCGTCATGCTGCTACGATCCTTCACCGTGCTCGCCCTGCTCGCCGCGGCGAGTGTCGCCCACGCGCAGGACCGCCTCATTGGCTTCCAGACGCCGTCGAAGAACATCGGCTGCCAGTTCTACACCGACAACGGTCAGGGCAATCTCCGCTGCGACATCACGAACATGGACAGCCGCCCGCGCCGCCCCGCCGACTGCGAGCTCGACTACGGCCACGCCTTCGGAATGAGCGCGAAGGGAGCAGCGGAGCGCATCTGCGCCGGCGACACCATCATGGACCCGTCGCTGCCCGTGCTCGCCTATGGCGAGGTGTGGCAGCGCGCGGGTTTCACCTGTCGGTCGGAGCAGACCGGGCTGACATGCTTCAACGCCATGCAGCACGGGTTCTCGCTGGCGCGGGCGGAGCAGAAGGTGTTTTGAGAGCGTAGCCGCACTCCGTCATCGCGATGACGGTGCCCACGCGCCTCGCGGCCAATAGTGTGACGACGCTCACACGTCTCGGTTGCAAACGAGGCTTTGCGGCAACAGCCGCAGGTTTCCTTCGCCACCGGCGTCAGCGCCGCCTTGCCGAACAGGATGTCGCATGGTTCCCTCACCGGGCACTTGGGGGCTGGACATGAATCGGCGAGCAGTTTGGGCTGTCACGATTGGAGCGGCCCTGGCCGCGGCGGCGCTTGCCGGAACGAGCGCGCTGGCCGCCGATCTGCCGATGAAGGCACCGCCCAAAGCCGTTGATTTCAATCCGTTCTGGGCCGAGGTCGATTACCTCGCCTGGACAGTGACCGGTGACAAGCTGCCGGCACTGGTGACCACGGCGCCTGTCGGCACGCCGTTTGGTCTTGCGGGCCAGCTCGGGCAGCCGACAACGGCCGTGCTGTTCGGCAATTCCACGGCCAACAATGACTGGCGCTCGGGCGGCCGCATCACGGCCGGCTACTGGTTCGATCCGCAGCGCAGCCGCGGCGTCGAGGCCTCGTTCTTCGGGCTGGAGAATCTCGGGACCGGCTTCGCGGCCAACAGCAACACTTTTCCGATCCTGGCGCGGCCTTTCTTCAACGTCTCCACCGGCGGCCAGGATGCACTGATCGCGGCGTTTCCAGGACTCTCCACCGGCAGCGTCACCGCCAACGAGACGTCGCGACTGCTCGGCGCCGGCGCGCTCTATCGCCAGGACCTCGGCATGTGGAGCGGGCAACGCGTCAGCGCGCTGGTCGGCTATCGCTATCTGCGTTCGTCCGACACGCTGTGGATCACCGACACCGCCATCGCGCCCGGCTTTGGCACGTTCATCCCCACCGACAATTTCAAGGCCGTGAGTAATTTCCACGGCCTCGATCTCGGTCTCACCGGCGAATGGCGGAACGGCCCGTGGTCACTGGAATGGCGCGGCAAGGTCGCGCTCGGTGCCAACATCAACACCGCCGATATCTCGGGCTCCACGACCAACATCATCGGCGGCGTCACGACAACGACTGCGGGCGGCTTCCTCACCGCGCCCAGCAATATCGGCCATTTGGAGCAGACGCGCTTTGCGGTGGTGCCTGAACTGTCGCTGAAGGCCGGCTATCAGATCGCGCCAAGCTGGCGGCTGATCGCCGGCTACGACGTGATGTACTGGACCGGCGTGCAGCGCGCCGCCGGGCTAGTCGATACCAGCGTCAACCCGACGCTGGTGCCGCCGGGGCCACCCGCCGGCCCGATCCGGCCGCTGCCGATGTCGAACACGACGAACCTGCTGGCGCAGGGATTTAGTTTCGGCGTGCGGTATAATTATTGAGGGTGGCGCGATCGCCACACTCCGTCATTGCGAGCGCAGCGACTTGTCCGCCGAAGCCTTGGCGAAGGCGGAAGCAATCCAGAATCCCTCCGCGGAGGCAGCCTGGATTGCTTCGTCGCAAGGGCTCCTCGCAATGACGGTGGAGAGAGTTGCGCGCTACTCGATCATCGGCACATGCTTCGCCGCCGTGCGCGGCGCTGTGCCATCGAGACGCGGATCATCGGCGATCTCGATCTGGCGGCGGAACGGCCGAAATCCCGAGCGCTGATAGAACGCGACGGCCGATGGATGATCGAAGGTGCAGGTGTGCACCCAGACGCGGCGCACGTCGCCGGACCAGGCACGCTCCAGCGCGCGGTTCATCAGGAAGCGGGCGGCGCCGGTGCCGATCAAGCTGGCGGTGACGCCGAAATAGACCAGCTCGCACTGGCCGGGTTCGCGGAAGTCCAGCTCCAGCAGGCCTTCCTCGCGGCCGTCTACGACAAGCGCGTAAACCTCGATGCCGGCGGCGTGGATGATCGCGGCGAGCTCTGCGTCGTTCATGCGAGCGCGTGAGAACCACAGCCAGTCTTCGCCGACGCGGCGGAAGAGATCGCGATACCAATCAAGCGCGGGCGTATCGACCTTGCGCAGGGTCCACGCGCCGGGTGGGTCGTCGCGGCGCGCGGGCGGCGCCGTCATTTCCAGATGGGTGACGATTGCGGCGATCTTGCCGGCGGGGATGTCGGAATAGCCGTCGGGGAGGATCACTCCTCCCCCTCGTCGCTGGCGAGCACGCCCTTCACCGCGCGGGCCCAGCCAGCGAGCTTACGGTCGCGCGTGGCCTGGCTCATGTTCGGCTTGAAGCGGTGCTCGAGGCGCCAATTGTCGGCGAACTTCGTCGGCTCGGGATAGACGCCTGCGTTGAGGCCGGCGAGATAGGCGGCGCCAAGCGCGGTGGTCTCCTGGATCACCGGACGATCGACCGGCGCGTCGAGCAAATCGGCGAGGCGCTGCATGGTCCAGTCCGACGCAGTCATGCCGCCGTCGACGCGGAGCACGACGCTTGCGGTTTCCGAACTCGGCCAGTCCGCGCGCATCGCGGCCCAGAGATCGAAGGTCTGGTAGCACACGCTTTCCAGCGCAGCGTGCGCGAGCTCGGCAGGTCCGGTGTTACGGGTGAGGCCGAACAGCGCGCCGCGCACGCGCGGATTCCAGTAGGGCGCGCCCATGCCGACGAAGGCCGGCACGAGATAAACGCTCTGCATGGAGTCCGACTGATCGGCGAGCGGCCCGGTCTCGGCCGCGTGCTTGATGATGCCAAGGCCATCGCGCAGCCACTGCACTGCCGAGCCCGCGACGAAGATCGAGCCTTCGAGCGCATAGGTGCGCTTGCCATCGAGCTGGTAGGCGATGGTGGTGAGCAGCTTGTTTTTCGACACCACCGGCGTGGAGCCGGTGTTGAGCAGCGCGAAACAGCCGGTGCCGTAGGTGGACTTCATCATGCCCGGACGGAAACAGGCCTGGCCGATGGTCGCGGCCTGCTGGTCGCCGGCGATGCCCGCGATCGCGATGGGGCCGCCGAACAGGTCCGGCGTGGTCTCGCCGAAGCGCGCCGAGGAGTCCTTCACCTCGGGCAGCATCGAGCGTGGCACGCCGATGATCTCCAGCAGCTCGTCGTCCCACTGGCCGGTGTGGATGTTGAACAGCAACGTGCGCGAGGCGTTGGTGGCGTCGGTGGCGTGGACCTTGCCGCCGGTGAGGCGCCAGAGCAGGTAGCAATCGACCGTGCCGAACATCAGCTCGCCACGGGCGGCGCGCGCGCGGGCGCCGGGGACGTGGTCGAGGATCCAGGCGACCTTGGTGCCGGAGAAATAGGGATCGATGATCAGGCCGGTCTTCTGCGAGATCAGCGGCTCGCGGCCGTCGTGCTTGAGCCTGGAGCAGACGTCCGCGGTGCGGCGGTCCTGCCAGACGATGGCGCGGTGTACGGCCTGCCCGGTGGCGCGGTCCCACACGACGGTGGTCTCGCGCTGGTTGGTGATGCCGATCGCGGCGATGTCCTTCGCCGTGATGCCGGCCTGCTCGATCGCATCGCGGCACACCATCACGGTCGAGGTCCAGATGTCCTCCGGCTCATGCTCGACCCAGCCCGAGGCCGGAAAATGCTGCGGAAACTCCTGCTGCGCACGCGCGGCAATCGAGATGTCGCTGCGAAACACGATCGCGCGCGAGGAGGTGGTGCCTTGGTCGATGGCGAGGACGAAAGACATGGAAGGCTTACCTTGGCGTTTTCTTTGGGCGTTGCCCCGGAAGGGGGTCTTTGTGTCGCGCCAAAAGGAGCGGATTGGAGGCCGAAGGTCAAGGCGCTTGCGGTACGTCGAGACCGGTGGCGGTGCACATCGAGCTTAACCTCGAGGCTAGGACAGCCGGAGCGAAGATGGTACATGCCGGACCGGGCAATTCGGGGCGGCATGACTTTTACTTCCCTTCAGTTCGGGATCTTCGTTGCGTGCGTGTTTGGCGTCTATTATTGGCCGCCGCTGCGCCGCTTCCAGGTTCAGCTGCTCGTGCTGGCGAGCCTGGTGTTCTATGGCTCGGGCCAGCCGGCCCTGCTGCCGCTGCTGCTGCTTGCCGTGCTCGGGACCTATCTGTGCCTGGTGCTGGCGTTCGAGAACCGCGCGGTCTGGATGCCTGTTGGCATCGTCTTCAATCTCGCGCTGCTGGCGTTCTTCAAATACAAGCTGCTCTTCGTCGACCCGGCCGCCGTTCACCCGACCGGCGTCACGCCGCTGGATGCGCTGCTGCGGTTGCCGCTGCCGATCGGCATTTCGTTCTTCGTGTTCCACAATATCAGCCTGCTGGTCGACCTCTCGCGCGAGAAGCGGCCGCCACGCTTGCGGGATGTGTTCCTCTACATCATCTTCTTTCCGCAACTGGTGTCCGGACCGATCACCCGCGCGGGCCAGTTCATGCCGCAAATCGCGCCCAAGCGGCTCGCTGAGGTCGATGTCGTCGCGGCCGCGAAATGGATCCTGACCGGTTACTTCTTCAAGCTCTACGTCGCGAACAATCTCAACGAGATGACGTCCTACATGGACTATCCGCTCTATGAGACCGTGGCGACGGCGGATCGCTGGCTGCTCGTGTTTCTGTACAGCTACCAGATCTACGCTGATTTCTTCGGCTATTCGGCGATCGCGCTCGGCCTCGGACTGCTGTTCGGCTACCGCCTGCCCGTCAACTTCAACCTGCCTTACATCTCGGTTTCGTTTTCCGAGTTCTGGACGCGCTGGCACATCTCGCTATCCACCTGGCTCAGAACCTATCTCTACATCCCGCTCGGCGGCAACCGGAAGGGGCCGGTGAGAACCTGCCTCAATCTGATGATCGTGATGACGCTTGGCGGGCTCTGGCACGGCGCCAGCCTGAGCTACGCATTGTGGGGCATGCTGCACGGACTGCTGCTCGTCATCGAGCGCCCCTTCCTGGCGTTGCTCGGCGAAGCCGGGCCTGTGGTGCGCGTCGTCCGCATGGGTGTGGTGTTCTTCTGCGTGACGATGCTCTGGATCTTCTTCAAGCTGCCGAACTTCGATCACGCGGTCGGCTATCTCTCGGGCATGTTCACGCTGACGGAGAATCCCTATCCGACCAAGCTGTTCCGCAACATGGCGCTGCTCTACGCCCTGCCCGTGCTGATCCAGCATCTCGGCATCGGCACGCTTCTCGATCGCAAGATGCCGCGATGGGAGCCTTATCTCTACGGCGTGCTGGTCGCGGCAAGCTATCTCGAGGCGGGGCCGGACGCCGCCTTCATCTATTTCCAGTTTTGACCATGCAGCAGACATCCGGACTTTCGTGGCTGATCAAATGCGCGGGCGTCGCCGCAATGCTGATGCTGGCCTGCGGCCTTGCCACCGCGCGGTTCGGCTCCGCGCTCCAGCAGCCGACGGTCACAACCCGCGACGGCAGCCTCATCACGCTCAATCGCTATATCCGGGAGCCCTTGCCTGATCTGGCGCTGGTCGGCAGCTCGGTCGCCTGGCGTCTCAAGGAGGAATTGTTCTTGCGCCCCCGCGTGCGCAATCTCTCGCTGGCCGGCGGCACGCCGGTGACCAGCCTGGACATCATCGCGAGGCAGACGAGCCTGCCGAAGACCATTCTGATCGAGACCAACGTTCTCACGCGCGCGCCGGACGAGGCGCTGATCGAGAAGTTCTCGAACCGCACGCACACTGAAGCGCTGTTCCTGCGCCCGGTGCGAACGGCGATTGCGGCGTACGAGACATGGCATCACAAGCCGCCGACCGGTGCAGACGCGCGCGCCGGGCGGGATCGCCTGCTCAGCGAGCCGCCGAGCACATTCGACAACAAGGTCTATCTCGACCGTGCCATCGAGCAGATGAACGACGAGGACCCCACGGTTCAGACGCGAGCGAGCGTGGCGCGCATCAAAGAGCTCATCGATGATCTCGAGCGGCGGGGATCACGCGTCTTGCTGCTCGAGATTCCGCTGGCACCGGAGATCGAGGAGTCGCGCATGGTCGTGACGAGCAAGGCGATCGTCCGCGCCGCCTTCCCTGATCGCGCGCGCTGGCTGCCGATCCGTCCGCCTATGAGCGAACTGCGCTGGGCTGACGGCGTGCATCTCGACGAAAGATCGGCCCTGCTCGTCGTGCGCGCCATCGAGAGCGCCCTGGTCGAGCGTGGCCAGTCGCGGCTACACCGCGGCGGTCGTCACGCCACCGTCAATCACGACCGTCTGCCCCGTCATGAAGCTCGAGGCGTCTGAGGCGAGATAGGCGACGGCACCTGCGATTTCGTCGGGCTCGCCGATACGACGCAGCGGCGTGGTGGCGGTGCGGCGCTTGAGGTTGGCTTCGTCTTCCCACAGCGCGCGGGCGAAATCGGTCTTGACGAGACCTGGCGCGATGCAATTGACGCGGACACCCTTTGGGCCCCATTCGCCGGCGAGCGAGCGGCACAGCGCGAAGTCCGCAGCCTTGGAAATGCCGTAGGCGCCGATCACGGTCGAACCGCGCAAGCCGCCGATCGAGGAGATGATGACGACCGAGCCCTTGCCGCGCTCGGCCATCTGCGGGATCGCCAGCGCCGAGAGCCAGATGTTGCTCTTGACGTTCGAGCCCATGATCTTGTCGAAGGCCTCATCGGTGATGTCGAGCAGCGGGCCGTAATACGGGTTCACCGCGGCGTTGCAGACGAGGATGTCGATCTTGCCGTAGTGCTTGGTTGCATCAGAGATCAGCGCCTCGACCTCGTTCTTGCGCGCGATGTTGCAGGGGATGACGATGGCGTCACCGCCGGACGCATTGATGCCGTCGGCGACTTCCTTGCAGGCGTCGGCCTTGCGGGAG
>JAEWHT010000312.1 GCA_023387695.1 Pseudomonadota bacterium
AAGTCCGGTGCAGGCGTTCCAACCGAGACCCGCGTCATAGCCCTTCCCCTGCACGCGATTGTTGCCCTGCTCGATTTGCCGGAACAGTGCCGGATTGGCATAGAACGCGGAATTGACGAAGCCGAGCGGCGTGTCGCGCCCGGCATTGGCGATCGCGATCAGCCCAGCCCACAGCGGCGCGGCCGCGCTGGTCCCGTCCATCGTCACGGCTGCGCCATTGAGGATGATGCGATAGCCCGGAATCCCAGCCGCGGCGGCAGCAACGTCTGGAACGCCGCGCCGCCTGGCTCCATCATTCACCGAAGGCGGCAGCGACAGATTTGTCTGATAGGCCGGCACAGGAAAGACGTCGCTGATCCCACCGCCGGTGCCAGCGCTGCCGTCGTTCCAGACCACCTCCTCGCCGCCGGTGCCGGCGGCCGGCCGTGTTCCTCCGCAGCCGAGCGCATAGGGGCTCGATGCGGGAAACCACACATGTGCGTTGCCGTCATCTAGCCCGCCGGTTGCGAGTTCGTCGCCGGCCGCAAAAAGCACCGTGACGTTCAACCGATTGGCATCAGCCAGCACCGCCTGCATCGCGTCGCGCGCCGACGGGCTCCAGAACATCTCCGCACTGCCCCAGCTGACCGACAGCACCTGCGGACGGTTGGCGCTGTCGAAGATCGCCTGGTTGATCGCGCCGACCAGGCTTTGAATCGTATTGCCGGCGAAATAGACGACGATGCGCGCCTTGGGCAGCAGGCTCGCAACAATCTGAAGATCGAGCGCGATCTCCTGATCGGCCACCGTACCGCCGCCAAACTGATTGCCGCCCGCGGGGCTGCCGGTCCCTGACACGACGGATTGATTGACGATCCTAGGAGACTCGCGCCCCATCCCGGCCAGGGCCTTGGCCACATCCGTATCGAGATAACCGCCGCCCAGCGCGATGATTCCGACGCAGACATCCGAGACATCGCGATCGAGCGGGATGCCGTAGAGCGCTGCAATGTCTGTCGGCCACAATCCCTGTCCGGCGCCCGCGCCTGCGAGCGCGCGCAATCGCGGAATTGGTCTTGCGACGGGCCGCTGGTCAAAGCCCAGGATGGCTCGTGTCCATGGCGCGATCTCCTTCGGAACGACCAACGCGCCGACACGGGCGCGGAAACGAGTGCCTCCGTCATCATAGATGCGCAGCTGCGCGCCCAGGATGTCCGTCAACACCCCCGCGGTGGCTTCCAGGACGACGATCCGTTGCGACAGGTCGATGCTGCGGACGATGACGTGGAAGCGTGCTGCGAGGTCGCGGATGCGTTTGGCGGCGCTCGCATGCGTACGTCGGCGTTGCGCAGCGAGCGCGCGTCGCGTGACCGGCTTGGCCAGTCGCGCGAGATCGCCGGCACTGCCCGGTTGAAAGGCGTCCGGCGTACGTCGTTTCAGGTAAACCGTGACCACGATGCGTTCATTGGCATCAACCTCGCCGACATCGGTCGCACCCAACGGTGGGGCGCGAAAGCTGCCGGCGAGCTGAACCTTTCGACTGGTCGCAATGGCCATCGGCTGTTCATTTTCCCGTGCAGCTGCTGGCCGCGGGCGGGCTCTGCGTGTCATCGATTGCGCAGAACGGAATCGACCAGACGAAGTCGGCGGAGGTCGCGATCTGGTTCAGTCCGGTCATCCCCTGAAAGATCGGCGGCTGGCTGGAGAAGCCCCAGAACCAGCTGGGCTGGATTGGACCAAGCGGCGCACCGTTGTCGTCGAATCCTGCGCTGGTGGTTGCAGCGCCTGTGGGGTCCCAGGCGGCCCGGCCGTGGCAAGTGATACAGGAGGATTGATCGACGAAGCCGCTCTCGGTGACGGAGTTGCCGAGACGAATGTCGAGGCCTGTGGCATCCGTGAAATCGGTCTGCGATCCCTTCAGGCAGTAGTTGGCGAACGCCGGATCCCAGTTGGCCGCCCCGATCATTGCCGCCAGCGCCGGCGTCCTCGTGCAATCGGGATAACCTTGGTTCGGCTGCGGATTCGGCGGCACCGGATTGGTTTGGGCACCGAAGGAGTCGCGGCAGCCGAGGATATCGCATCGTCCAGGGTTGAACTTGTGCTCGAAGGTTGCCCACGTCCAGTTCGGCACCGCCTTGGAGATGATGTGCATCGACACAAAGGCGTATTGCTGACCGTCCGAGCCGGTATTGACGTGATACAGCTTCGGCACGTCTCCAAGCGCAACCTTGCCGTTGGTGAATGCCGGGATGTCCTTCACCAATATCCAGTTCGCCTTCACCTCCATCGCATCAACCGGGAACGACAGCGGCTTTCCGAACGCGGCGCGAAGACCAGACACCTTGAAGAGGTTGTTCTGGACGATGAAATCGAACGACTGCTTGTTGCGCCTGGATTCCTCGAGGAAGCCTGCGCCAGGCGGAATCGCCGGCAGCAGCTTGCCGGCGCGCTGCGCCGCGAGGCGGCCGAGCCGCGGGACTGCGGGCTGGCGAAGCGCGAGCGGCGATACCGTCGTCGGGAATTGCGGGTTCGGCTGGAATGTATCGGTGTCGCTGGCCCAGGTCTCGAACAGCGCATTGCTGCCGCCGGCATTCGTATTCACCTGGATGAAGAACTGCCAGGCGAGCTGATCCGACGCGTTCATTGCCGGATTGGGCGTCGATTGTGCCACAACCGGACCGGTGGCAAGCAGAAGGCAACAGCAACCGAGCGCGATCTTGATGGATGATCTCATCGTCGTCCTCCTCGAAGATTTTAGCGGTTTGGCCTACGAAACAACCGGGGACGCCGCGGCGACGGGCGCGCCGGGAAATTTACACCTTAGGTTGCAATTCAATTTAGCGGCGATTCCAGATTTTCGTATGAGCGAGTTCACAATCCGCGGCGATATTTGGGCGACGGAAATTTGTGCCCGTTGTGTCAGGCGCCGGCGAGGGAAGCAGCGGCAAGCGGTGGCCTGCTGACCGGGCGGCAGCGCGCGGCTGCCTCGCGCAGCCAAGCGATCAACGCGTAGCCGATGATGAAGCCGAACGCGAAGGTCGGGACGATGAACGACCAGAGGAACGACCACGCCGGGACATTGTCGACGACCTCCATGACCGGCATCGGGCTGATCAGGTGAATCCCCATCAGCACCCACAGCATCGTGGTCATGCCACCGCCAAAGACGAGGCCATCGCGCATCCGCCGCGTGATCCGCGACCGATTGCTCCACGTCGAATCCTGCACAAGCAGAGCCGCCATGGCCGCGATCCCCCAGGGAAAGATCAGCAGCGGCAGATCGTGCCAGACGACGTCGAAACGAGGCCTGTCCGGAAACTGGTAGACATCGAACACCGCCTGGATGGCGCAAAAGATCGGGGCGCTCATGAGGCCGACGGTCAGCATGAAGGTAATCGGCACTCCGCCGAAAATGCTCTCATTGGCGAACGCATATTGGCGCTTGAGGTGGTAGACCAGCGAGAAGTTGATGATGAGGTAGAGCGGTGTCGTCACCAGCGTGCGCAACATCGCGACATCAGAATTGCCAGGCATGTGGACGATCTTGCCGGACCCGACGAGCCACGCCAGGCACCAGACAAAGGCAAACCCCGCCACCACCGCCACGAACTTCAGGATGCCGGGAGGAGCCGGTTCCAGCGTGAAGCCGATCGCGCCTAGCCTTTGCCGGCTGCGGGCAAGTGTCCATTCGCCGGCGAGCGAGGCGCGCGCCGCGAACAACAGCAGATTGTTGAGCAGGGAATCCATGTCCTTGCGCAGATCCTCCAACATGCATCCCGCGGCAGTCTGACCGGCCAGCTGAAGCTGGCTGACCATTGTGTGGCGAGTTGAGAGCTGGTCGAGCGCTTGCCAGTCATCCGGCTCGACATGGCTGTCCTCCATGATCGCGCCGTAGATCTCGGCACTGCTTTTGAGCACGCGGACGGTGCGGAAGCAGAGCTGGTCGTAGAC
>JAEWHT010000339.1 GCA_023387695.1 Pseudomonadota bacterium
GTCTACGACACCGTCACGGCCTCGCTGTCGACCGCCGTGTTCGGTCACGAAGGCGTGCTGGTCGGTGCGATGACCGTCAGCGGCCCGATCGAGCGCATCCGTCAGGCAGATGTTAAGACACTGGCATCGCGGCTGACCGATGCCTCGCATCGGCTCTCGCTCGTTCTGGGCGCGCCGCTGCGCCGCGAAGCCGGTGGGCTTCGCATCATCAACCTGCCGTCGGCGGAAACCGGCGCGCTCTGACGCGGCGCTATCCCTCGTACTGATCCGGTCCCATCGCCCACGACGCCTGGTCATGGGCGTAGGAGTAATTGCGGTTGTTGACCACTGGATTGCGATTGACCATGGGCCGCATGAACATCGGATGCGTCGCGCTGCGCACCTCGTGCTCGACCGTGAAGAGCGGTTTGCCGCTGTCGAGGTCGACGATGTCGCAGAAACGGTACTGGTATTGATTGTCCTCTCGCGACACCAGGTCGCGCGCCAGCAGCTTGCGATAAGGTCCGGAGAAATCGGTGATGTACATCTGCACATGGTGGCCGTCGTAATCAGGCTGCGGCCGATCGGTCTCGCGGAATAGCAAATACTGGTCGCGTCCGGTCATCACCGCGGCCACCTTGCCGTCGCCGTTCCGAAGGCTCGCGGGCATGCCCATGATCTCCGGGTAGAAAGCGCAGATCGCCTGCGCCGATCCGGTCGGCACGTCGAACTCGACATAGGGAATGCCGAGCGTAATGCGCCCGAAGCGCGCGGCGTCCGGTTCGTGGACGCGAATGCGGTTGCCCCAGGGGCAGGTCGCTTCGACATAGTCGTTGTGCTCAACATATTTGAAGGCCGTGCCTGCGAGCTTGCTCTTGACCGAGGCTAGTCGCGCCAGCAGCGCCTCGCGTCCTTCGATGACCAATCCGGTATGGCCGCGCAGCACCTGCGGCTCGCCTTGAGGCAGATGAAACTGGCTCCGTCCGGCATTGATCCACATGTTGGTGTCGGACACCATCAGATAGGGATCGCGCGTCAGCCCGAGACCGGTGACGTAGAACAGCGTGGCGAGGCGCTGGTCCGGAACCGTGATGTTGACGTGCTCGAAATGGATGGCGTTGCCGAGATCTTCTGCGGATCGATCGAATTGTTGCGGCATGGTTGAGCGCTTCTCGCTGGAGGGACTGGCTCCATACTAGAGCAGAATTTCCGCCAGCCGAAACACGCAAGTGATCACATCTTGAAGGCAGGGCACGATTGTGCGCTGCCACCTTGCCGGGGCAGGCATTCCCTGTAATCTGATCTCAAACAGATAAGGAATGAGGTCGATGGGGGGAGTTCTGCAAGGCGTGCGCGTCCTGGATTTCGGGCGCTATATCGCCGGGCCATATTGCGCGACATTGCTGGCCGAGTTCGGTGCCGAGGTCATTCGCGTCGAGAAGCGCGACGGCAGCGAGGATCGCTTCGTGGCGCCGGTCGGCGAAGGCGGCGAGGGCGCGCTGTTCCTCCAGGTCAACCGCAACAAGAAGTGCATCACGCTTGATCCGATGAAGCCCGAGGGCCAGGAGGTGATGCGCCGGCTGGTGGCGACTGCCGACGTCGTTGTTGCCAATCTGCCGCCGCAGACGCTCAACGCGATGAAGCTCGACTATGAGTCACTCAAGGCGATCAAGCCGGACATTATCCTGACGACCGCGACCGCCTTCGGCGGGCCCGGTCCATGGTCCGATCGTGTGGGCTTTGATGGCGTTGGGCAGGTGATGTCCGGCGCGGTCTACATGACCGGCGCCGGCAATCCGCCGTATCGCGCGGCGGTGAACTGGGTCGATTTCGGCACGGCGCTGCACTGCGCGTTCGGGACGCTCGCCGCCCTGATCGAGCGCGGCAAGTCCGGCCGCGGGCAGATCGTCGAGGGCGCGTTGCTCGCAACCGCTCTGTCCTTCACCAATGCGACGCTGATCGAGCAGGCCGTCATCAACGTCAATCGCGTGCCGACTGGCAATCTCGGGCAGACGGCCGCGCCGGTGGATATCTACCGCACCAAGGATGGCTGGGTGCTGTGCCAGGTCACGGGCCGTCCGCTGTTCAAGCGCTGGGCCCGATTGATGGGCGAGGAAGAGATTTGGCTGAACGATCCGCGTTTCGCCGACGATATCAGCCGCGGTAACAATGGCCCCATCATCAGCGAGCGGATGGCGCGCTGGTGCGCTGAGCGCACCACGCAGGAAGCTGTGGATACTCTCGGCAAGGCGATGATTCCGACCGGGCCCGTTCTGAGCCCGCAACAGGCGCTCGATCATCCGCACATTCGCGCCGCGGGCTTTCTGCAGGATGTCGAATATCCCGGCTTGCCGAAACAGGCGCCGGTGGCGCGCGCCGCCGTGCGGTTGTCGGAAACACCGGGCGAGATCGCATCGCGTCCGCCGACGCTCGGCGAGCATACTGATTCCGTGCTGGCGGAACTCGGTTATGACGAGGCTGAAATTGCAGTGCTTCGTCAAGGCGGCATCATTTAGCCGCGACGTCATGACAAGAGTGGAAATGAGCCGGCGCGTCTGCTAGACGACGGGTGGCTTTTCCTCGCGTCTTTTGCGTTGGCCGGCGATTTTATGAGTCGCACGAGGATTTTGGGTGAGGGTGCGCATTCGCGCGCCTCGTCCCATATGCATGACCATTCGCAACCGAATCGACAAGAGTTCGGTGGCGCGTGGCATTGACGATTGCCTGCGACGAGAAACGGATTCACGTGCGTCATTCCAAGACATTGCGGCCAGCCGCCAAGAGCGCGCCAGTCAAGACTTCGCCAAAGAAGCGTTCGCTTGCAAAGAGTTCGTCTGCAAAGAGCCCGACCAGCCGACGGTCGCCGAAAACGTCCTCGCCGAAGACCAGCAAGGCCGCGCAGCGCGCCACGATCTCGTCGTCGTCGCCGCTGGGCATGATGGCGCTGCATCTGCTTGCGCAGTGGAAGGACTCCGGCCGCAGCGGCCTGGTGTTCCTCGCCGAAAGCGAGAACAGGGCGGAGCGACTCGGCAGCGTCATTCATGCGCTCGACCCGTCCTGCGAAGTCCTGGTGTTTCCGCGGCTGAACACCCTGCCGTTTGACCAGTTGGAACCATCGCGTGAAATCGCCGGCCGTCGTGCCTCTGTGCTGCGGCGCCTCGCGAAATCCAAACAGCCGATCTTCCTGGTTACGACGGCAGAAGCCGTGATGGAGCGCCTGCCGCCGCCGGCAAGCCTGCTGCGACTGAACACCAGCTTGAAGGTCGGTGGCACCTTTTCCGAGAGCGAGCTTCGCGTTCGCCTTGAAGAGCTCGGTTATGATCTCGACGACGAGCCGGACTATCCGGGCGGCGCCCTGTTTCACGGCCAGACGTTTGAAATCTTTCCCGCCGGCGCGCTGGGGCCGTTTCGGGTGGAGCATTCGGCGCGCACGATCAAGCGGATCGTGGCGTTTGATCCGCAAGAGCACGACATCATCTTCGAGACCAAGGAACTTCTCGTCGATCCCATGTCGGAACGAACAGCCATGTCAGGCGCGCGGGCCAAGCGCGCGACGCTGTTCGACTATTGCGGCAAGGCCAAATGGATCGCGGATGCCGGCGTCCCCGCGCATGCCGATGGCTGGCTTGATACGATCGAAGAGGCCGCCGGCCGCGCCGACAGGGAGCGCGAATATCTGGCGCGGAGCGACTGGAAGCAGGCGACCCGTGGCATGAAGGTGATGCCGCGCACCTCTCCGTTCCAGCCGACACCGGAATTCTCCAAACTGTCATCGGCGAGGAAAGCCCTGCGTGCCTTCGTCGATGACGTCAGGCACGACGGGTCGCGCTTCATCCTCGTCGCAGCGATCGAGGAGGATCTGCGCGCGATCGAGCGGATGAGTGGCGTGCGCGCCGAGCGCGTCGCGGATTGGGCGGAGGTCGAGGATGCGCGCCATCGCGACGTGGCGCTGCTCGCCGATCTCGACGCAGGCTTCGTCATTCCGGGCAAAAAGCCATCCGTTGTCCTGACGGCGACCGATGTGCTCGGCAGCCGGGCGCATCATCCGCAGCCGATGGCGCGAAGCTGGAGCGCGGCGTTCGATCATGCCGACGTACCGGAGCAGGGTACGGTGGTCGTGCATCTCCAGCGCGGCATCGGCGTGCTCGACGGCCTGCAAACCGTGAACACCGGTGGCGGCGCCATGCGCGAACTGGTCCGGCTGTCCTTCGCTGGCGACAACGCGGTCCTCGTGCCGCCGCCGGATCTGGCGCTGATGTGGCCTTACGCAACGGAGCAAGGCAAGCTCGCGCTCGACAAGGCGGATGGCAGCACGTGGTGGGCCCGCCGCAGCGAGGCGGAACAGGAAATCCAGTCCGCCGGCAAGGTGCTCGCCAAGCACATCAGCCAGCGCAAGCGGCGCAAGGCGGAAAAGCTCGTCCCACCGGGATCAGCCTACGAAAAATTCGTCGCGCGCTTTCCCTATTTCACGACCATCGATCAGGCCAAGGCCATTCACGACGTGCTGGATGATCTCGCCTCCGGTCATCCCATGGACCGCGTCATCTGTGGCGACGTTGGCTTCGGCAAGACCGAGGTGGCGCTGCGCGCAGCGGCGGCCGTGGTGCT
This sequence comes from Pseudomonadota bacterium, assembly GCA_023387695.1. GTDB lineage: Bacteria > Pseudomonadota > Alphaproteobacteria > Rhizobiales > Xanthobacteraceae > Bradyrhizobium. Next base: position 4,588 of record JAEWHT010000339.1, read on the forward strand.
CTCTGGCAAGCAGGTCGCGATCGCAGTGCCGACCACCGTATTGGCGCGGCAACACGTCGCGACCTTCCGCAAGCGCTTCGCGCCGCTCGATATCGAGGTCGGAAGCCTGTCGCGCGCCGCGTCCGGCGCTGAGCTGCGCGAGACCAAAGAAGGCCTGCGCAGCGGCCGGATCAAGGTCGTGGTCGGCACCCAGGCGCTCACCTCGAAGGACGTCAAGTTCGACGATCTCGGCCTCGTCATCATCGATGAGGAGCAGCATTTCGGCGCCGCCGAGAAGGCAAAGCTGTCCGGCCTTGCCAAGAATGCCCATACGCTTTGGATGAGTGCGACGCCGATCCCGCGCACGCTCGCTGCAGGTCTCGCCGGCTTCAGGGATCTCAGCCTCATTGCTTCGCCGCCGGTTCATCGTTTGCCGGTCGCGACCAAGATCGCGCCGCTGTCGGATGCGGCCATTGCGTCCGCCCTGCTGCGCGAGCAGCGACGCCACGGGCAGAGCTTTCTGATCTGCCCGCGCATCCAGGATCTCGAGCCCATGTTGGCGCGCGTGCAGGCGGTGGCGCCCGATCTCAAGATCGTTTGCCTGCACGGCAAATTGCCGGCCGACGAGATCGACGAGCGCATGATGACCTTCGTCGAGGGCAAGGCCGACGTCCTGCTTGCCACCAACATCGTCGAGAGCGGCCTCGACATTCCGCGCGCCAACACCATCGTGGTGTGCTGGCCGGAGAATTTCGGCCTCGCCCAGTTGCACCAGCTGCGCGGTCGCGTCGGCCGTGGCGGCATCCGCGCCTTTGCCTATCTCCTGACCGAGTCGGTCTCCGCGCAATCCGAGAAGCGGCTCGCGGTGCTGGAGGAGTTCAGCCGGCCCGGCGCAGGCTTTGCCATCAGCGAGCGCGACCTCGATCTCCGTGGTGCGGGCGATCTGTTCACGGAGCAGCAATCCGGCCACGTCCACGTCTTCGGGCCCATCCTCTACAGCCATCTCCTGAAGATGGCGTCAGAAAAAGTCGACGACGGCACGTCCGTGGTGTGGGTGCCGGACCTCAATCTCCCGGTCGCGGACATGCTGCCCGCGAGCTACGTGCAATCGGCGCCGGTGCGACTGGAGCTCTACGCCCGCGCCGCGCGCTGCGCCAACGAAGACGATCTCGACGATCTCGAAGAAGAGACCTCGCGCCGCTTCGGGCCATTGCCGCAGGCCGCGCGCGATTTCTTTGCGGCGGCGCGACTGAGGATGGATTGCAAGCGCAGGGGCATCATCCGCCTCGACGTCGGTCAGAGCGCAGTCGCCGCGACGTTCCTTCCGGGGCGATTGCGGAAGTCGAAGGGCAAGTCCCTGCAGCGCGACGGCGACCGCGTCGTCTACCACAGCCCCATGCGCGATGCCCCGTTCGAACGGGTCGAGGAGTTGCTGGAGCTTCTGGACGAGTCGTGAGCCAGCTTAAAGCGAGCTGCCACCGCAGATCACGAGCTGCTGTCCGGTGATGGCACCAGCGTCCGCCGAAAGCAGGAACGCCACGGCAGCCGCAACTTCCTCCGGCTGGATGAAGCGGCCAATCGGCGGCAGCTTTGGCGCGACGTTGGCGCGAGTCGGGTCCTTTAGCATGGGCGTCTCGGTCGCCGCAGGCGCGACGACATTCACCGTGATGCCGCGTGGCGCGAGCTCGCTGGCCCACGATCGCGCCATTGCGACCAGCGCCGCCTTCGTCGCGGCATATTGACCGCGGCCAGCCGCGCCTGATGCGGTGCGGCTGCCGATGAAGATGATGCGACCTCCTTTCGGCAGGCGCGGCGCCAGCGCGTTGGCGAGGCGCTCGGCGACGTCGACATGCAGCCGCCACATCGCAGCGCCGTCGTCGTGGTCGAGTGATCCGAGCGGAGCGACCTTCAGCAACCCGGCGGCATGAACCAGAGCCGTCGGCGCGAGATCCGCCACGGCCAAAGCAATCGCATCGACATCGGCTAGATCGAGTGACAAATGCGCGAAGGCGGGATGGTCGAACGACCCCGGCCGCCGGCTTATCCCGGTGACGCGCCAGCCATCGCGCAGCAGGCGCTCGACGATCGCCGCGCCAATCCCCGAACTCGCGCCTGTGACGAGTGCGTGCGGCCTCTTGTCCATCACTCTATCCCTGCTTCACCCACGCCTCGCTCACGCGCACATATTTGATCGCGCGGCGATGGAAGGTAAAGGCCATGTGGATTGCACCGTCGGCGGTCTGCTTGACGGAGGGATAGGACAGCTCGCGGTTGGTCTGGTCGCGCGAATTGTTGGTCATGCAATAGCCGTCGCCGATCTCGACGTTGCGTTTGCGCCAGCTCCTGCCACCGTCGGCCGAAATCGCCAGCGTCATCGGTGCGCGCGGCGCGCCCCAAAACGCGGTGCGACCATCGGCCTTGCTGCCGTCGGCGGCGAGCACGGGCGGGAGATCGTCCTCGATTTCGTCATAGAGCGAGAGGCGGCGTCCGGTCGCGTCCTCAGAGCTGGAATCGTTGAAGACCAGCGCGAGATGGCCATTGTCGAGCCGCGTCAGCTGGATCGAGGAGTTGTTGTTGGGAAGCGCAGTCGCCACCGGCGCCGACCAGGTCCGGCCGTGATCGGTCGAGCGGCTCTGATAGATGTTGTCGGCCCAGCGGCTGCGATACATCGCAACCAGCGAGCCATCGTCGAGGCGCGCGATGCTCATATGCACGCAGCCGCGGCTGCCGGGCACGTCAATGTCCCGCCACGTTTTGCCGGCGTCGGACGAGAGCTTCACCGCGCTGGTGTCCTCGTCGCCGTTCCACTTCTTGCCCGGCGTGCTGTGGCAATAGAACACCGGCAGCAGCCAGTCGCCATTGTCGAGCACGACGATCGGCTGGCGGATGAAGGTGCCGCGGCCGTGATGCTCGGGGAACAGGGTCTCGATCGGACCCCAGCTCTTGCCGTGATCGCGCGAGAGGCGGCGGCGGATGATCGCGGTGTCCTGGTTGCCGGCCAGCTGCGCCGTCCACATCAGCCACAGCGTGCCGTCGGGGGCAGGGAATAGCACGGGGTTCTGCTCCGAGCGGCCGGAATCGTCGGACAGTTTCTCCGCGTGCGACCACTGTGTCGCGCCGCGGGGAAGCCGCGAGAAGTAGACCGAGATGTCGGACATGCCTTCCTGCGTGCCGCCGAACCAGACGCAGGCGAGATCGCCATTGGCGAGCGGCATCAGGTTCGCAGCATGGTTCTGCACACAAGGCGCGGGAATGAAGGCGTCGAACCTATCAGGGTCGCCGGCCGCCGGGCGAACGGCGCCGTCGGCCGTGATCTCGAGTTCGGTCGTCCCGACCTCGGTAACGATGGTCATGTCGAAGTCCTCTGAACGAATGCATTGGGTTGTTCTGCTTGCGGCGCGGCGGGCGCCTGGCCCATCACCAGGCGCTCGATCGCCATCACCAGCAGCGGCGTCACCGCGGCGATGTACATGTTGTCGATGCCGAAGGGATTGCCGAGCACATACCAGACGGTGGTGGAGACCGCCGCGCCGATCAGGCCGGCGGTGGCACCGCGGTTGCTGGCGAACAGCGGCAGATAGAAGCCCAGCATCGCCACCATCGTGATCGACAGGCGCAGTGCGCGCGTGAAGAACGATAGTTTCAGGATCTCCGGGATGAAGAACACGAACACCAGCGGCACGATCGCGATCACGATCGAGAACACGCGCGTCATCTTCAGCTCGCGCTCCGGTGTCGGCTGCCAATAGGGCACGTAGAAGTCACGCACCACCAGCGAGGCGATCGCGAGCGCCACCGTGCAGACGCTGACGAAGATCGAGGCGACCAGCGAGGTCGTCACGAAGGCGGAGGCCAGCGGTGGCATTTTCTCCAGGAACACCGGCAGCGCGTAGAGGCTGTTCATGTCAGGATAGAGATATCTTGCGGCGACACCAATCAGCGCGAGCAGGAAGCCGAGCGGAAGGCAGAACGCCGCGGCATAATAGGTCGCCTTGCGCGCCTCGTCGGCGCTCGGCGTCGAGGAGATCGCCTGCACGATGAACTGCGTCGAGAAGATCGCGCCGACGGTGCCGAAGGTCCAGGCGAAGATGGTCGCAAAGCCGATCTTGCCGTCCCAGCTGAAATAATAGGCCGGCAGCTTGGCCTGGATCGGCGCGATGCCACCGGTCAGCGACATCGCGACCGAAAAGATGATGATGATGCCGACGACCTTGAAGGCGCTGTGCAGGATCGTCACCCAGGCGACGCCCTTCAGCCCGCCGAACACATAGTAGAAGGTCGAGACGGCGGCGATGATGCACATCGCAACCGGCATGCTGACATGCAGCGAGGTGGCGATCGCCGCCGCGCCGCTGACGTAATTGCCGACATTCACCAGCAGCAGTGCGTAGATCATGATCACGGACACCGTGAGCATGGTCGACTTGCCGTATTTCTGCGCGATCGCCGCCGAGATGGTGTATTCGCCGGAATTGTAGAGCTTCTTCACCATCAGCATGCCGAACAGCAGGAAGCCGATCGAGGCGCCGAGCACGGCCCATCCGGCCGCCACGCCGGACTGGAACGCTTCCTGCGCCGTGCCGACCGTGGATTTGGCGCCGACGAATTCGGACATCATCAGCACGCCGACGACGACGGCCGGCATCGCGCGCGACGCGGTCATGAACTGATCGCTGGTGCGGCTGCGCAGCTTCAGTGTGAGCCAGGAGGTGAAGGCGATGTAGGCGACGATCATCACGACAATGAGCGTGCTGTCGCCGTTGAGCAGGGCTTGCATCTCTGACGTTTCCTCTGATGGCGCGGGACGCGGTGTTGTGAGCCCGCTTCTGCCCGTCGCAGAATGTTCGGAATGCGAACAATTGTTGTTGAAATCTATTAAACCCGCGCGAGCCTCTTGCGTCAAGCGCGCGTGCGCGAGCCCGCGGGGATAAAGGCCCGCGGGCTCGCATTGCCACAGATGATTCAGAGGGTTGCCGGGAGGAACTTCCGGCGTCGTGCTGCTGCGATTAGTTCGCCGATAGCGCGGTCTTGGCGACTTCGGCCATCCAGCTCGAGGCTACCGGGAGGATTGCGTCGTTGAAATCGTAGCGCGGGCCGTGCAGCTCGGCGCCGTCGCGCAAGGGCCCATTGCCGATCCAGACGAATGCGCCGGGGCGCTTCTGCAGATAGAAGGCGAAATCTTCGCCGGCCATGCTGGGCGCGAGATCGCGTCGCACCGGCGCGCGCACCTTGTCCGCGGCCATGCGCGCGAGGCCGGCTTCCTCCGGTGAATTGGCGGTGACGCCGACGCCCATGACGATGTCGGGCGTGACCTTGACGTCGAAACTCTTGGCGATGCCGGCGCAGATCTCGCCGATCCGCTGCAAGATGATGTCCTTCACGTGATTGCGGTGATGCCGCAGCGTGCCGCGGATCACGACCTTGCCGGCGATCTGATTGGCCGCGGTGCCGCCCTCGATCGCCGACAGCGACAGCACGGCGGTGTCGAGCGGATCGACACTGCGCGACACGACGGACTGCATCGCCACGATCAGATGACCGGCCGCCATCACCGGATCGCGCGTCAGATGCGGCATGCCGGCGTGGCCCGCATGGCCCTCGATGGTGATGGTGACGCGCCCGCCGGAGGCCATCACCGCGCCGTCATGGACCGCGATGGTGCCGGCCTCGAGGCCCGGCCAGTTGTGGAAGCCGAACACCCGCTCCATCGGGAAGCGTTCGAACAGCCCGGCCGCGACCATCGCGCGCGAGCCGCCAAAGCCTTCCTCGGCCGGCTGGAAGATGAAATCGATCGTGCCGCTCCAGCTCGTATCCGCCGCGAGCAGCGCCGCCGCGCCCAGCAGCGAGGCCGTGTGCCCGTCATGTCCGCAGGCATGCATCACGCCTGATGTCTTCGAGGCGTAAGCGAGCCCGGTATCCTCGGTGATCGGCAGCGCGTCCATGTCGGCGCGCAGGCCAACGCGTCCCTCGGACGACCCGCGCGACAGCGTCGCGACCACGCCGTGGCCGCCGATGCCGGCCTCGAAGGGAATGCCGAGCTCGGTAAGCCGCTCCTGCACGAAGGCGGCGGTCGCCTTCTCCTGCAGGGACAGTTCGGGGTGGGCATGCAAATGCTGGCGCCATTCGGTCAGTTTTTTGTGCAGTTCAGGGGTCAAGGCGCAGCTCTCTGGAAGGGTGACGGCGGCGCTACTGTAGCCGATTATCGGTGCCCTGCATCAAGCCCCTTGGAATGCCTCGCGTGCAGCAATGCTGGTGATTGCTGGGCCAGACCGAGCAGCGCCCCCGCTTCGCCAACTCCTTCCTCGCGGAGCCTTTCCGGGGAAGCGGCAAGATTCATCGGACGAGTTCGGTCGCCCTTGGTTTCAGATCACCGCAATCAAAACGAACACGGTGAGCAGGAGCGTAAACCAAACGAGCGAGATCGCAAACAGGATGCTCTGCGGCCTCATGCAAGCACCTGTTCGTCCCTGATATCGTCGTCGCATCTGCACTTGTACAGGCGGACGACGCGCTGCGAACGCGGATCGCAGTAGCGCGCAACCAGTCGAAGAATGTCAGAGCCGCAGCTTGGACAACGCGGCGGCTCTTGATCGCGCGTGTGGTTCATGAAACGGGCCGCCGCTGATTTCGAGGATTCAGCGGATGCTCTAGACGTTTCGGCCGCGGCGTTCTTGTCGGTTGGTGCCAATCATTTGGGATTTCGCGCCAGGCGGTGGCCCGTGGCGCGATCCGCTTACCGCATCGTCGCGAGCTGCACGGCAAGCGCGCAGGCGCGGTCGTATTCGTCGAGATTGATCCACTCGTCGATCGTGTGCGCCTCGTTCTGGCCGGCGCCGAAGGTCACGGTGGGGATGCCGTGACGAACCATCCAGTTGGCGTCGAGGCCGCCGTTGGCGGTGCGGACGTTCGGCGTGCCGCCGACTGCGGACACGGCTTCCACCGCGCGCTTGATGACGGGCTGGCTGTCCTTCATGCGGAACGGAAAATAGTCGGTCTCGGCCTTGAACTTGACCTTGCCGGACTTGCCCTGCGTGTTCGTCACCTTCTTGGCCGCCTTCTCGAACGCGGTCTTGTAGGCCTTGGTGATCTCCTTGAAGAACTTGCCGTCATGGCTGCGGCTTTCGCCGCGCACATGGACGTAGTCGGTGACGACGTTGGTGGCATCGCCTGCGGGGCGGCCCTCGCCACCGGTGACGGGGCCGACATTGCTGGTGCCCATCCGTGCGCTCGCGCCCTTGTCCTTCACCACCTTGCCGAACCAGCCGCCGGCCTTCACGTCGGCAAGCGCCAGCGCCATGATCATGGTCGAGGAGATGCCGCGCTCCGGCGCAACGCCGGCATGCGAGGCGCGGCCCATGATCTCGACGGTCCAGCGATCGGCACCGACCGCGCCGATCACGACATTGGAGGCCGAGCCGCCGTCATAGTTGAACGCCATCACCGGCGAGCCCAGTTCGTCCAGCTTGACGTGGCGTGCGCCGTAGAGCCCGCTCTCCTCGCGCACGCAGAACAGAAGCGTGATCGGCGGATGGTCGAGCTTCTGCTTTTCGAGTTCGGCGGCCAGCGTCACCAGCACGCCGCAGCCGCAGCGATTGTCGCCGCCGAGCGCGGTCTTGGCGTCGTTGACGATCTTGCGGCCGGATTTCTTCGGCTTGGCGCCGGCGCAGAGCGGCACGGTGTCCATGTGGGTCATGAACATGATGCGCGGCTGGTTGTGCAGCGCGCCGCGGCCGGGCAGGTCGACGATGAGGTTGCCGGTCTCGGTCGGCACGGGAATGCGGGTGTTGGCGTCGTCGAGCCGGATCGCCGTGGCCGGCACGCCGCTCTCCTTCAGCGCGGCGGTGAGCTCACGCCCGATCGCCGCCTCCTGTCCGGTGACGCCTTCCACGGAGAGAAAGCGCATGAGACGGTCGGTAGCGGCTTTGGTATCGACGGGCATGATTGATTTCCTTGGATGCGAACGCACCACCCTACGAAGTTGCCGACGTGTAAGTCAAAAAGATCGTCACGCCCACGAGCAGCATCGCGGCCATGAACAGCAGCACCGCCGGCAGCCCCGCAAACGCCGCGACCGCACCGGACAGCGACTGCATCAGGGCCGTGCCGAGGAAGAAAGCGAGATTCACCGCCGCCAGCGCCTTGCCCGCGGTCTGCGCGTCCACCAGTTGCCGGCACATGCCGAACAGCAGCGGTTGCGCCGAGGTGGCGAGGCCGATCAGCACGAACAGCACGAGGTCATATTGCGGCGGCATGACCTCCACGCCGAACAGCCATGCAACCGCATAATGCGGCGCACCGAGTGCCATCAGCACGACCAGCAACGCCGCGAGCGTGTGCGTGCCGGCCACGAGCTCGCGTCGGCGGCCAACCTTGCGGTCGACCATGCCCATACACACCGGACCCGCGATCATCGCCAGCGTATAGGCGCCAAGCACATTGCCGGCCTCGACCCGCGACAGGCCCTTGACCTGCATCAGCCATGGTCCACCCCACAATCCGCGCAACACCAGCGAGGTCGCCAGCGACACCAGCGCCAGCGCGATCAGCCCGCGCAAGGGACGCGACAGGCCGAGCCTGAGCACCTCGATCATCTGCGACAGCGGCGATGAATCGTCCTTGTGCTCGGCCGCCTGGTTTGGCACCAGCGCGAACACGGCAAGCGCCACCACGACGCCGCCAAGTGCTGCGATCCAGAACCCGGCGCGCCAGCCATACTGATCGACGACGAAGGCGAGCGGGCTCGACGACAGCAGCATGCCGATATTGCCGATCGAGAGGATCGCGCCCGACCACAGCCCGAAGCGCGCGGCCGACAATTGCTTGGCCGCGAGCGTCATCGGGCACATCAGCATGCCCGACGTGGCGATGCCCAGCAGCAATTGCCCGAACGCAAAACTTTCAGGGCTCGTCGCAAAGCCCGACGCGATGGCGCCGACCACGGTTCCCGCAAGCAGGCTGAGCGACACCGGCCGCACGCCGAAGCGGTCCATCGCCGCGCCGACCGGGATCTGCGAGGCCGCGAAGGCAAAATGATAGACCGAGGTGAGGCTCGCCAGCGCCTGCGGCTGCACGTGGAAATCCGCAGCCATCAGGTCGAGGCTCAGCGCCGGAATGGTGCGCAGCAATGTCGACAGCATGTGCCCGCAGGCGAGCGCCACCAGCGCAAAGATCAGCGCGCGGGTGCCAAGACCGACGTCATGTCCTACATCACGTCCCGCTTCATCATCGGCCGCCGCACTCATGAACGTCCCATCCCGGCAAAGGTTTTGGCCGGGTTACATGATTGGCGCGGGTGTGCCAATGGCGGGAGAGGGCGGCTTGGCGCATGGCCCGCCAGACGAAGTAGGAAGCTTGCCTGCGGCCCATCCTTCGAGACGCCCGCCAAAGCGGGCGTCTCGAAGGATGGCCACGAGGGCAGTCTACGGCTTCATCTCAGCCAGAAGCGCCGTCGGGTAGACCGGCTTGCTGAAGAACTTCGCGCCGGGCGGCAACGGCCTCGGGAGCGGACGTCCCGATATCACGATGATCCGCATGTTGGCGTTCTGCTGTTGCGCATAATGCGCGAGATCGACGCCGTCCAATTTGCCGACCAGGTTGATGTCGGTGACCATCAATGTCGGGTGTTTCACCTTGAGTGCCAGCGCGGCGGTCTCACCGTCCTCGCACTGCAGCACCTCGAAGTTCCGGTCCTCTAACATCAGCGCGAGCATCTCTCGCTGAATGTCGTCGTCTTCGACGACGAGCGCGGTGGGACGATGCGGTTTCGAATGGCTCATGATTGCACCTCACTTCCCAGCATTTGTTAAGTGCGAAGGGGGCCATTCTGTTCCCGGTAGCGTGCGTTGGGGACGCACGTCTCACGTGCACACGGAGCGAACGTTGCTCGGTGTTCGCGCTCTCCACGTCTCGCGGAGATTGAATGCCGAAATTGCGCTGGATCAAATTTGCCGATTTTTCCCGGAGTTAGGCTGCAACAATACCGGGAGGAACCAAATGCTGGTGAGGATCAACAGGGCGAGCGACCGTCCGATTGATGGACATCTGGCGGAGCTTGCGGGCGAGCGCGTCTTCTCCAGCGAGTTCCGGTATCGGAGGGGGGCCGAGATATTCGGCGAGGGCGAAGAAGCGGAATACGTCTACCAAATCACCTCCGGTACTGTGCGGACTTACAAGCTGCTGATGGATGGACGTCGGCAGATCAACGCGTTTCATGTGGTGGGTGACATGTTCGGCTTCGAAAATGGCCCGACTCACCGGTTCACTGCGGACGCCGTCGTCCAAACTGACGTCCGCATCATGAAGCGAAGCAGTTTGCTGGAGGCGCTTCCGGGTCACGAGTTCAGCACCAAGGCGCTGATCGGCATGGTCACGCAAAATCTGCGGCATGCCGAAAGCCACATGCTTTTGCTGGGCCGCAAGACGTCGCTCGAAAAGGTCTCGGCATTCCTTGTCGAGATGGATGAGCGGCTGGGGCATCCCGACACGCTGAATTTGCCGATGAGCCGGCGTGACATCGCCGACTATCTCGGACTGACGCTGGAGACCGTCTCGCGGAACCTTTCCATCCTGCGTGACAAAGAATTTCTGCGGTTCGAAGGGACGACCCAGCGATCGATCGAGTTGCTCGACCGTGACGGACTGATCGAATTGGACGGCTGACGCGCTCGGCGCGAGTGGCGCTGTCCGCGTTCGAGGGGGGGAGGATGGCAAAATGACGCTTCGTCGATTGTTGCGTGGCTCCTCGGTGCCGCCGGAGACGATCGCACAACTCAGTCTCGCCTACAGCAAGACCCTCCGCGCGCTTAATCTGGTCGATCGCGATGACCCCGTTTCCGAGATGGTCGCAAGGCAGGTCATCGAAATCGCCGGTACGGGTGTTCGTGACCCCCGGCAGATCTGCAGGATGGCGGTCGCGCAGCTCGAATCGGGCGAGGGGCTCGGAAAGGCGTCGCTCAGTTGAGATAGATCAATCACCGGCCGATCCCTGACGCCGAGGCTTGGCTCGGGGAGATACATCATGACCGCATTGATCGAGGAAATCCGCCACAGCCCGCTGCTGTGGTTGCTGGTGTTCGTGCCCGTGGTGATCGCAGCCGCGCATGTCATGCCGGAGGCGCACACGCTCCTCTTCGTGCTGGCCGTGATCGCCATCGTTCCGCTCGCGAGCCTGCTCAGCCACGCCACCGAAGCCGTCGCCGAGAAGACCGGAGACGCCGTCGGCGGTCTGCTGAATGCCACGCTCGGCAATCTGACCGAGCTGATTATCGCGGTGGCGGCCCTGCGCGCCGGCGAGTACATGCTGGTCAAGGCGTCCATTGCCGGCGCGATCGTCACCAATACGCTGTTCATGTTGGGCGCATCGCTGCTCCTGGGCGGACTGAAGCATCATGTGCAGGAGTATAATCGCGCAGGCGGACGGCTGCATTCCGCGCTGCTGCTGATGGCGACGATCGCGTTGCTGTCGCCGTCCGCGGTGGCGGACCTCAACTTTCCCGGAATGGAGGCCGCGGTTCATCGTCTGAGTGCGGCACTGGCCGTTCTCCTCATCATTGCTTACGGCCTCAGCCTGCTGTTCTCGCTGCGCACGCACAAGGACCTGTTCGCCAGTGGTGAGCACGGTGAGGCGGGTGGGCCGGCGCTGCCGATCGGAGTGGCCGTTCCGACCCTGCTGGTGGTGACGGTGCTGGTTGCGCTCGTCAGCGAGATCTTCGTCGAGTCGGTGCAGAAGGCGGCCGAAACACTCGGCATGACGCCGGCCTTCGTCGGCTTCATCGTGGTTGCTCTGGTCGGCGCCGCAGCCGAGATGGCGGTTGCCTTCTCCGCGGCGCGCCGCGACAGGCTCGATATGAGCGTCAGCATCGCATTGGGCAGCGCATCCCAGATCGCCCTGTTCGTCGCGCCTGTGCTGGTGCTGCTCAGCTATGTCGCCGGGCCGAAACCGATGGACCTGCAATTCTGGCCGGGCGCAGTGACGATGGTTATGATCGCCACCGTTGTCGCCAGTTTCGTCACCAATGGCGGCCGCTCAGCCTGGTTCGTCGGTGCACTCCTGCTGTGCATCTACGCCATCTTTGCGATGACACTCTACATGGTGCCGCCGGGCTCGCATGGTCCGGTGTAGGGGCTAGGGCGCGCACTCATGAGACTTGCCACTCAGGAGCAGGCGCATCTGATGTCCGCTTGTTCCCCATCGGACTTACGAGAAAGGCCCACCCCAGACGTAGGATTGTTGCTATTCGATCACCTCGTCTGCCTGCGCTAGCAGCGTTGGCGGCACCGTGATGCCAAGCTGCTTTGCTGTTCTCAGGTTTAAGATGAGAGTGAACTTGTCGGCCTGCTCGATGGGCAGATCGCCGGGCTTCGCTCCGCGCAAGATTTTGGCCACTTGGCCGCCGGCGCGGCGAGCCTGATCATCGAGGTCGGTATAGTAAGACATCAACAGCCCACCCCGCGTCCAGAAGGGAGTGGGACCGAAAGCCGGTTTACCGGTCATTGCGAGAGCAGCGACAATCTGGGCGATGCGGGCCGCTAGTCTGGGATCAACGGACAAAAAGAACGCGCTGACATCGTCTCGTTGTCCTGACGCAATGGCCTTCTCGAAGTCAGCTATCGTGGGCATCTCATACATGGAAACTGCGAAGCCGAATTGCTTGGCTGTCTTTTGCACCGCATTCCGCTCAACGGGGAACTGGACAGCAGTATCCATAAG
>JAEWHT010000346.1 GCA_023387695.1 Pseudomonadota bacterium
GATCAGCACCTGCCACATCACGCCGGTCTCGGTGAAGCTGGCGCGGCTCGAGCCGAGATTGCCGGCCTCGATGAAGGTGCGCAACAGCGCGATCGAGGAGATGCCGATGATGGCCATGGCGAGCTTGATCTTGAGCACGCTGGCGTTGACGTGGCCGAGCCATTCCGGCTCGTCCGGATGGCCCTGCAGGTCGAGCCGCGACACGAAGGTCTCGTAGCCGCCGACGATCACCATCACCAGCAGGTTTGAGATCATGACGACATCGATCAGCGCCAGCACGCTCATCATGATCTCCTGCTCGGTTAGGTCGAGCGCGTGCGTGGAGACGTGCCAGAGCTCCTTCATGAACAGCACGATGTAGACGCATTGCGCGATGATCAGCCCGAGATAAAGCGGTAGCTGCAGCCAGCGCGAACCGAAGATGATCATCGGCAACACGCCGAGCCGCGGCGAGGGCTGGCGGGGTCTGGTCGTGGTTTCTGGCTCTACCGACATCTCACGTCCACGCATCTGGAGGATTTCATCCTCATGTACCCCGTCGAGTTGGCAGGTGGAAGACACCACGCCCGTTCGCGGCCTGTCGACCCTGCAGTCTCATGCTATCGTGCGGGCCGGTCGGGATCGGAGTGAGGTGGGAAGTGGTGTGTAGCGGCTATGGCAAAGGGCTCGGTCAGGTCGTGCTGGCGGGCGCGATGATTCTCGGGAGCGGAGCCACGGAAGTCTCGGCGACGCCGCTGACACCATTCCGCTATGAGGATCAGGCCCAGCGCTATTGTCCCGGCGACAAGGTGGTGTGGCTGGATTTCAAGAAGGGCATCTACTACCGCAAGGGCCAGAAGCTCTATGCCCAGGGATTTGACGGCAGCTACGTTTGCCAGGCTGAGGCCCGCGACAATCTCTATCGCAGATCGACGTTGGGCTTGCGCTGAACGGCGGGGCTAGTTCTGGTTCGTCAGCTTCACCGGGACATGCGGGGAGGTGCTGATGACCCGGGGGCTTCCGTTCGGGTGGGTCCGGTCGCCGCGGATCAGCGATTCCAGAACCAGGAAGAATTTCTCGGCTAGCATGTGCGTCACCTGCGTTGGTGTGGCCTCTTGAAATTAGGTCGAGGCGCCGAACGCGAAAATTCAATCAACTAAACGGGAGCGGAGCAATCCTGAAGGATAGGCGCATGCCGCGTCGCAGTAGCGCGGTCGTCGGAAAACGCGAAACGGGAGGTGATAGGATTAGCCGAAGGCGAGGGCGACGAGGCTCGAGCAGAGCAGGACAATGCCGCCTGCGGTCAGTGCGAGAAAGCCGTCGGATACGAGGTCATGTTTGCGCATGGGACACCTGCTGCTCTCGTCTTCGATGCTCGATCGGATTGATTAAAATTGTCCGAACGTGCCGCCTTGAAGAAGTGATGCAATGCCGTGCGCGCGAGTGCCTTCAGGCCCTCGTGCGGTAGCCTTCAAACGCATGGGCCAGGAAGATCCCCGCGCTTACCAGACCCATCAGTGCCGAAACCGTCTCGATCATCGTTAAATTCCAATCCCGCCCCTGCACGCGAGAAAACGCGGGCGGCCTTGCACAGTCAAAAGAATTCCGGTGAAGCCGGCGATATCAGGGGTGGAGTGAGCTTTTGGCGCAACAGCTTGTGCGGGACTGGCACAGAGGAGGCGGTGCGGAGGCCCTCGCGTTCCGTAGATCAACGGAGAATGCCGAACGTCTTGTTTACCATCCCGGCGCGAACCCTGTGGGCTCCCCATTTCCGCCGTGTTCGGGTTGCGTTATCCTTACCACCTCTGATGCGGTGGTGGGCCGCCTCGGAGCTTAAGGCCCGGAAGACGCTCCCCGTAAGCAAGCGGGTTAGGTCAGTCTCCGGCGAAATGGTATTTGGGGCGAATGGGGATCCGACGGTCAGATTCGGTGGTGCGGGCCGCGCGCAGCGTTGCGGTGGTCTCGGCCTGCCTCGCGCTCGCCAACTGCGCCTCGTCCAACAAATTCGCCAGCCGGGTCGATCCCAAATACGGCGTGTCCTCGAGCCCGCGAGTCGTGGCCTTTGGTGATCCCGTCCCCAAGGGCGGCGGTACCTATCGCGTCGGCAAACCCTACGTGGTTGCGGGCCGGACCTACGTGCCGGAAGAGGACGTCAACTACCGCGCCGAGGGCATGGCGTCCTGGTACGGCGACGATTTCCACGGCCGCCAGACTGCTAACGGCGAAGTGTTCGACATGGGCTCGCTGACGGCGGCTCATCCGACCCTGCCGATGCCGTCCTATGCGCGGGTGACCAATCTCTCGAACGGCAAGTCGTTGATCGTTCGCGTCAATGACCGCGGGCCGTATCACGGCAACCGCCTCATCGACGTCTCGAACAAAGCCGCTGAACTGCTTGAATTCAAAGGCAATGGCGTTGCCAGGGTCAGGGTCGAATATGTCGGCCGGGCACCCCTTGAAGGCTCGGACGACCGCCAGTTGATGGCGACCTTGCGCACCGGCGTTCCGGCGCCGTCGCCTTCGATGGTCCGGGTCGCCTCGGCGCGGCCGTTCCTGCCGGAGGTGACCTCGAGCCGTGGCGCCATCCGCGGCGAAGTCCCGATGCCGGAAGGGCGGCCCTACAGCCTCGGCAACACCTCAGCCGACGTCGCCTCGATCAACGCGACCTCCGAGATGTCGGCCTCGAGCCGCAGCCGGGGCCGGGCGCTCCAGAATGCCCGGCAGGTGTCCTACGACGAGGACGGCCGCTATGCCGCCGAGAGCGGCTCCGACGGCGCGGCCGAGGCCCGCAGCATCCTGACCGGCCGCGGGCTGTACTGATCTCTCGTTGCCTGTTGCCGCCTAGCGCGATGCGACTTCGCGCAGGAATCTGATTAGAGCAGCATTGACCTCGTCGGGCCGTTCTTGCTGCACCCAGTGACCGGCGCCGTCGATGATCAGCTTTCGCGTGAGGTTGGGGAGCACACGCTCCAACTCGTTGACGCGCTTGGCGCCGATCAGACCGGTGATGACGGCGTCCTGCGCACCCGCGATGAAAAGTGAGGGCTGGTGGATCTGCGCGTCCTGCCAGGGCGCGGTCAGCTCCCAATTGCGGTCGAGATTGCGATACCAGTTCAGCCCGCCGCGGAATCCGGACTTGCGGAAGTTTTCGGTGAAGTGAGCGAGATCGTCCTCGCTCAGCCACGCTGGCAGCGGCTCGTCAGCCGTGGCGTGGCCGAGAAAGCCCTTGCCCTCCTGCACGAACATCGCAGCGTTGGGATCGGCGAGGCCACGCCCGCCGAGTACGACACGCATGGTGCGGGCGACGTCGTGTTCGAATTCAGCCTCTGCAACACCTGGCGTCTGAAAATACTGCCAGTAGAAATTGGTGATGCCGCCCTGGCGCAACAGCTCGAGCGGCCTGCCGCGTCCGCGGAATGGCGGCGGCACACTCAGGCCTGCGACCGCCGTGAAGATATCCGGACGGAAGAGAGCTGAATGCCAGGCGACCGGCGCACCCCAGTCGTGGCCGACCACCATTGCCTTGGTCTCGCCGAGCGCCTGGACCAGCCCGACGACGTCGCCGACCAGATCCAGGATCGAATAGGCCGTCACATCAGGCGGCGCGGCACTCTGGCCGTAGCCGCGCATGTCGGGGGCCACCACGTGAAATCCAGCAGCTGCCAGCGCGGGGATCTGGTGCCGCCAGGAATAGGAGAGTTCCGGCCAGCCATGGCACAGCACCACCAGCGGTCCCTGACCCGCCTCACGGATGAACAGATCGAGCCCATTGGCCTTGATCACGCGGGTCGTGGACATCGCTTTTCCGCCTTGTTTCAGGGGTTTGGTCGAAAAACATCAGGTGCCACGATAGGGGCGCGACGAGAATCGTGCAATCTCGGGGGCGAGCACTGATCCTCGTGTTGTTCGCACTGGTTCCAACTGTTAGAACGCCGCTCTCAGGGCTTTGCCATGGCATTTCGTCTCATTTCGCTCCGTCATACCGGGTTCACAGCCGGGGCGCTGGCGCGCGTGCTGGTCGCGGCGGCGTGTGCGGTGAGCCTGAGCTGGGGCGGGGTCCTCTACGCCGCCAACCAGAGCGTCCAGGGCGCCAAGAAAACCGAAGACGCCGGCTTTGACGGCGACGCCCCGACTGCGATCCTGATCGAGGCCTCCAGCGGCAGCGTGCTGTTCGAGAAGAACGCAGACGAACTCCGTGCGCCCTCCAGCATGATGAAGCTCGTGACCGCGGAGGTCGTGTTCAACGCGATCAAGAAAGGCGACATCAAGCTGACCGACGAATACCGGATCAGCGAGAACGCCTGGCGCAGGGGCGGGGCTCCTTCCGGCGGCTCGACCATGTTCGCGGCGATCAACAGCAAGATCTCGGTCGACGACCTCCTGCACGGCGCGATCATCCAGAGCGGCAATGATGCCTGCATTGCGCTCGCCGAAGGCATCGCCGGCAACGAACGGATCTTTGCATCCGATTTCATGACCAAGCGCGCCCGCGAGCTCGGCATGACCAAATCGACCTTCGCCAATTCCAACGGTTTGCCCGACCCCGGCAACAAGATGACGGTGCGCGAGCTCGGCATGCTCGCGCGGCACATCATCCTGGACTTCCCGGAGTTCTACAAACTGTTCGGCGAGAAGGAGTTCACCTGGAACAAGATCCGCCAGCCCAACCGCAATCCGCTACTCAACTCGATGGAAGGCGCCGACGGCCTGAAGACCGGATACACCAAGGAAGGCGGTTACGGCATGGTCGGCTCGGCCGTGCAGAACGGCACGCGATTGATCGTCGTCGTCAACGGGCTCGAGGACATCGAGGACCGCGCCACCGAAGCCAAGAAGATGCTGGAATGGGGCTTTCGCAATTTCGAGACCCGCACGCTGATCGCGGCCGACCAACAGGTCGGCTACGCCAAGGTATTCGGCGGTGATAGCCGCTCGGTGAAGCTGGTTGCGAAAGAGCCCGTGAAGGTGATGGTGCACAAGAGCGGTGGCGACAAGCTGATCGCGCGCGTCGTCTATAACGGCCCCGTTCGCGCGCCGGTCCAGGTCGGTCAGCGGGTCGGCGTGGTCAAGGTCTGGCGCAGCGGCAACATCGCGGTCGAGACACCGGTCTATGCAGCCGAGGCCATCGGCACTGGTTCGACCATGCGGCGCGCGATCGACGGCGCCAGCGAGCTGGTGATCGGCATGTTCCGCGCAGGCGCCGAGAAGCTCTGATCATGAGTGAGACCACGGGACAGCGGCCGTCCGGACGCGGACGCTTCGTCACCTTTGAAGGCGGCGAGGGGACAGGCAAGTCGACCCAGATCAAGAAGCTCGCCGACCGCCTCAGCGCGGCCAAGCTGCGCACGCTCGTCACGCGCGAGCCTGGCGGTTCGCCTGGCGCCGAGATCATGCGTCATCTGGTTCTGTCGGGGATGGGCAAGCTGCTTGGTCCCGAGGCGGAGACGCTGCTGTTTGCCGCGGCGCGCGACGACCATGTCCGCACCGTGATCGAGCCCGCACTGAAGCAGGGAATCTGGGTGCTCTGCGATCGCTTCGCGGATTCGACGCGGGCCTATCAGGGCAGCCTCGGCAGTGTGTCGGCCGGCCTGATCAACGCGATGCAGAGGGTCACCATTGGCGACCTCAAGCCTGATCTCACCATCATTCTCGACCTTCCGGTTGAGATTGGCTTGGCCCGCGCGGCCGCACGGCGCGGCAGCGGCACGCCCGACCGGTTCGAGGGTGAGAAGCTCGCCTTCCATCAGGGGCTGCGCGAGGCCTATCGCAAGATCGCAACGGACGATCCCGCGCGCTGCGTGCTGATCGACGCCAACTCGGACCCGGACACGGTTGCCGGGCGCGTCTGGACCGCGCTGCGCGATCGTCTTCTGCCGACACCAGCCACGGTGGTCTCCGCATGAGCCCGCGCCAAGTCGAGCGTGAATCCGCGATACCGCATCCCCGCGAGACCAGTCTGCTGTTCGGCCATCGCGACGCTGAGGCTGCGCTGCTGACGGCCTATCGCAGCGGACGCATCCCGCATGCCTGGCTGATCGGCGGACCGCAGGGCATCGGCAAGGCGACGCTTGCCTATCGCATGGCGCGCTTCGTTCTCGCCCATGGCCAGCCGCTGGCGCCTGCCGTCCAGCGCGCCGAGGACCTCGCGATCGACCCCGACGACGCCGTGGCGCGGCAGGTCGCAGCGAGCTCGCATGGCGGGTTGTTGACGCTCGAGCGCACCGCGAACGACCGCGGCGTGATGCGCACTGTCATCACCGTGGACGAGACGCGCGAGACGATCTCGTTCTTCGGTTCGACGGCCGCCGCGGAAGGCTGGCGTGTCTGCATCGTCGACACCGTGGATGAACTCAATCCGAATGCCGCAAACGCGCTGCTGAAGATCCTCGAGGAACCGCCGCAGCGATCGCTGTTTCTGCTGGTCAGCCACGCGCCGGCACGTGTGCTGGCCACGATCCAGTCGCGTTGCCGCAAGCTGCGCTTGCGCTCGCTGACGACCGACGAGGTGATCAGCGCGGCAGCTGCGGCTGCCGACGTTGCTCCGACCGATCTGGCGCTGCGCGAGGCCGCTGAAGCCTCCGAGGGCAGTGTTGCCCGGGCACTGACGCTGCTCGGCGGCGATGCGCTCAAGCTCCAGCAGCGCACGGCGGCGATGTTGGCACGCCTGCCGCAGGTGGATCCGCGCGAATTGCACACGCTGGGCGATTCGCTTCCCACCAACGACCGCGTTGCGCTTGCGGCCTTCGTCGACGGCATCGATCGCTGGATCGCGGACCGCCTGCATGCCGACGAGGCCAATGCCAACCAGAACCTGCCGCGCCTTGCGCGTCTAGCTGAGGTATGGGAAAAGATCGTCCGCGCCGCGCGCGACACCGAAACCTATAATCTGGAACGAAAGCCCTTGGTTTTCTCGGTGTTCGGCTGGCTGGCGGACGCAACGCGCTAGAGCGCAAGATTGAATCCACATTTCTGAGAAGCCGGTAAAGGAATTCGTCGTGGCAACGCGAGCTAAGAAAACCGCCAAGGGCAAGAAGGCTGCGAAGAAGGCCGCCAAGAAAAACGCCAAGAGAGCCACAAAGAAGGCTGTGAAGGCACCTGCGCGCAAAGCTGCCAAGAAGACCAAAAAGGCGCCTGCCAAGAAGGGCGTGAAGAAGACCGTAGCGAAGACGGCAAAGAAGTCAGGCAAGAAGCAGGTCGTTGCCAAGAAGGCTTCGAAAAAGGCGGCTGCCAAAAAGCCCGCACAGGCCCCTGCGAAGAAGACAGCCAAGGCTGCAGCGCCGGTTGTCATGGTCGCACCGGCTCCTGTCGCCACCCCGCCGAAGGCCGTCAAGCCCAAGGTCTCAAAACCCAAGGCGGCGCCTGCGCCAAAATCTGTGGCTGCGCCGAAGCCGGCAGCCTCTGTCGCCGCACCTGCGCGCGACAATGTGTTCTACATCACGACTGCGATCGCCTATCCCAACGGTGTCCCGCATATCGGCCACGCCTATGAGGCGATCGCCACCGACGTGCTGG
>JAEWHT010000365.1 GCA_023387695.1 Pseudomonadota bacterium
CGACCGGCTTGAGCCGAGCCTGGAAAATCGCGTCGCTGAGCCCGACGCGCCCTATTCCTATGACGAGTCGATGGAGGAGGCCGAGCGCTACACGCCGCAGCCGTCATCGCCGCGTCCGCACATCCCCGTGCTCGATCGCAATGCCAAGAAGCGCACCAGCAAGGGCGCGGCCTTCCCGTTCAAGAGCGCGATCGCGATCGGCATCGTGTTGATCCTTGTCGGCGCCGGCATCCTCTGGGGCAAATCGCTGGTCCAGACCGCGACCAATTTGTTCAAGTCCTCGCCCTCTACGCAGGTGGTGGAGGCGCCGAAGGATGCTTCGCAGCCGCAGAGCAAGCCCAAGATTCCGGATCGCGTCGGCCAGCCCTCGGCGAGCGACCAGCCGGCCGCGCCGGTGGCGCAGAAGGTCGTGCTCTATGACGAGGATCCGTCCGATCCGAAGGGCAAGCAATATGTCGGCTCGGTGGTGTGGAAGCTCGAGCCGATCAAGGCGTCGGGCGCCCAGAAGGCCGACGTCGCCGTGCGCGCCGAGATCGAAATTCCCGATCGCAAGTTCAAGATGACGATGTCGTTCCGCCGCAACACCGACTCGTCGCTGCCGGCGAGCCACACGGCCGAGCTGACCTTCATCCTGCCGCCGGATTTTCCGGGCGGCAGCGTCTCCAACGTTCCTGGCATCCTGATGAAGTCGAACGAGCAGGCGCGCGGCACGCCGCTCGCAGGGCTCGCGGTCAAGGTCACCGACGGCTTCTTCCTGGTCGGCCTCTCCAACGTCGACGCCGATCGCTCCCGCAACATCCAGCTCCTGAAGGAGCGCTCCTGGTTCGACGTGCCGCTGGTCTACGCCAACCAGCGCCGCGCAATCATCGCCATCGAGAAGGGCGCTCCCGGCGAGCGCGCCTTCAACGATGCCTTCGCCCAGTGGGGCGACTAGGTTCTTCACCTCTCCCCACCGGGGAGAGGTCGGATTGCGCAGCAATCCGGGTGAGGGGCCGTAGCGTCTCGTGAGAGTGTAACCCCTCACCCGGATCGCATCTTCGATGCGCTCCGACCTCTCCCTTCGGGAGAGGTGCACCCCCTCCCATCTGACAGTTGTCTACTTGAAAATTGCCGGCTTATTGCGCAGCCGCTTCCTTCTTGCGTGCTATTGCCGCGGCGGCCGCTTCGCGGTCCATCACGGCGCGGCAGCCGGGGCTGACGTGCGACTTGTTCTTCACCATGCAGGCGGTGATGCGCGGGATATCGGGGACCTCACTGGCGCACAGCCGCATCGCATCGTCCGAGCACATCTGCTGAGCTTCGGGCGAGAAGGCGAGGCCGGGGGATGTCTGGAGGGCGATGGCGGTGGTGGCGACGGCGATAAGCGAAGCGATCGTACGGTAGCGTGTCATGAAGAATGCGTCCCCGAGTTGCGCGGTCTTGAGCCGCTGATTGTTGGGACGCCGCACACAGCTTGATCTGCCGCATGTCACAAACCCGCGCCCGGAAGCTCATTTCCGGACGTGGTCGCTCGATTTCTTGTTATTCGAATCGAAAAGTGCTGCGCCGCCCGAGCCAAGTATGCGCGATTGTCGTGAAGCTTCAATGGGCGGCGCAAAGGAATTCGCAGATGTTGCGCGGCCGTCACGCAAAATGACGCCGCAAGCCTATATGGCAGACCTACATGCCGTGACTCTGGAACACCTTGCTGCATGATTTCGACAGCTTGGCGCGGTTGGCCTGCAGGCAACCTTGCACTGCACCGTCATTGCCGAGATCCTTGCGGCAGAATCGCGAGGCGTCGCGTGAGCAGGCCTGCTGTTCCTGCGGCGTGCCCATATGGCCTTGCGCAAAGGCGGGCGCGTTCGACAGGCCGCCGAGAACGGTGAGGGCGACCGTCGCGAGCAACAGCAGTTTACGGGACATCGGCGGCTCCAAATCTGACAGGTGAATTTGAGGTCCTGTCTGAACTCGTCGCCTCGCCACTTGTTCCCCCCAGAGCAGCCTTAACCCGCTATCCAAGGTTCCCGGCACGCTGCTATAAAGCCTCGGCGTATGAGGAGTTTTCGATGAAACGGTATCTGGTGTTCGCGCTCGTTGGTCCGTTCGTCGGCGGATTCCTGCTGCTGCTGACGACGACCTACCAGTCCGGCTACTGGGCCGAAACCACCCTCAGCGAGGTCGGCAAGCTGTTCGTGGTGTTCTTCAAGAGCCTGCAATACAGCTATCTTTTCGGCTTCCTGCCCTCGCTGATGATCGGCGCGATCGACGATATCCTGATGCATGTCAGACGGGTCCGGCCGGGGCTGCGGATGCTGCTGGTCGGCCTGTTCGCCTTCGTCCTCGCGGCGTTCACCTACGGATCGCGTGGATCGGATTCGGGCGCGGTGCAGTTCATCCTGTACGGCCTGGTCGGCTTTGTGCCCTCGGTGCTTTCATCCTGGTTGGTGCATCACTATGTCGAGGAGCCGCAGCCAGCGGCGGCGGCGAGCTGAGCGCAGCGACCTTCGGACGCGGCGCAGCAACCTCTACGGCGCCCGCGCGTTTCCTGATGACAATGACCATGACCGATGACGACATTCTCGCACCACGCAGGTCCCGCTCCGGGACGCAGTCGCGCGCCGATTTCAGGGGACGCGAGGCGCGCGGGCCGATCATCGACCAGGATGGAGTTGAGATCCGTCCTGAAACCCTGGAGCAGGGGTTTCGCGAGTTTCGTTTCGAATTCGGTCAAGGCAATCCGTTCGGCAATCTGACGCGCGAGCAGCGCATCGCGCGTCTCGAGGCGATCGCCAAGCTGCTCGATGTCGCCTTCATCCTGCCCGGCACCAACATCCGCTACGGCATCGACGGGCTGATCGGCTTGATCCCCGTCATCGGCGACATCATCACCACCGCGATCTCGCTGTGGCTGGTCCGCGAGGCCCGCGCGCTCGGCGCGCCCT
Source organism: Pseudomonadota bacterium (assembly GCA_023387695.1). Taxonomy (GTDB): domain Bacteria; phylum Pseudomonadota; class Alphaproteobacteria; order Rhizobiales; family Xanthobacteraceae; genus Bradyrhizobium. The sequence continues at coordinate 2,925 of JAEWHT010000365.1, forward strand.
GGTACATCACCGCGCGGATGCTCGGTAATGTCGCGGTCGACGGCGTGGTCGGGATCGTGCCGTTCGTGGGCGACGCTTTCGACGTCATATTCCGCGCCAACATGCGCAATGTGCGCCTGTTGCGCCGCTGGCTCGACAAGCAGCCGCGGATCTGAGTCCCTCGGAAACGCAAAAAGCGCGACAGCCTTTCGGCCGTCGCGCTCTTTGCGCATATCGGGCTTTGCGAAAACTTACGCCGCGTCGGCGTCGGTCTCGGCGACCGGTTCCGGCTTGCGGTGACGCGGCAGCGGGAAGGCTTCGCTCTCATAGAGCGACCGGATGCCGTTCTGGTCGAAACGGGCTTCCTCGACCTGCAGATACGCACCGTTCAGCGAATCCGTCGGCAGCTGCTCCATCGCGAATTGCACGGCCTCGGCAGCGGTACCGAACCGGCGATAGGTGAAGCCCGCGCGCTTCTTCTTGCGGATGGCGGCGGGGAAGAGCTCGGCGGAAGTGTTGAAGTTGAACGGACGCAGTGGACGCATGGTCAAAGACCTCGTGATCTTGTCTGGGGCTTTAAGCGCGTGGGGTTTGGGAGGGCGGAGGCCGCAATCGAGCGGGCCCGCCGCATGTCATTTTCGCCCCCTAATATAGGCTGTTTTGACAGAAATGCGACCCCTGCGATGGGAGATGATGAATCCACGCATGGCAGCCCCGCAGAGGCTATAAACGAAATATTTTCAATGACTTATATGGTTCATAGTTTGCCAAGCAGCAGCAGGACGATCAGCACCACCAGAATGACGCCGCCGATCCCCATGCCGGAATGGCCGAGGCCATAGCCGTAGCCCCGGATCCGGCCGGACCAGCCGCCCAGCAGGTAGATGATCACCAGGATGATCAGGATGGTCCCGAGTGTCATGGCGTCCTCCTTGGCATCCTCCCCGGCGGTCGCCAGAAAGTGCTCATCGGCAGCACCGCCAGACAAGAAAAGCACAATGTGCCGGCGGGTTCCATGCCGGAACCCGCCGGGGCAACGTTATTTCGGCTCGAGCTTCAGCGCGGCCGAATTGATGCAGTAGCGCAGGCCGGTCGGCCCGGGTCCGTCCGGGAAAACATGTCCGAGATGGCCGCTGCATTTGGAGCAGAGCACCTCGGTGCGGATCATGCCGTGAGTCGTGTCGCGCTCCTCGTCGATATGGCTCTCGACCGCAGGCGCGGTGAAGCTCGGCCAGCCGCAGCCAGAATCGAACTTCGCATCGGACTCGAACAGCTCGTTGCCGCAGCCGGCGCAGACATAGGTGCCGGCACGATGGTCGTGCTCATATTCGCCCGAGAAGGGACGCTCGGTCGCCTTCTCGCGCAGCACCGCGTACTGC
>JAEWHT010000382.1 GCA_023387695.1 Pseudomonadota bacterium
GAGTACTGGGTCGCCCGGTCAAGCCGGGCGACGACAGCGGATGGTAGCGCGGCGGCGTCAAAATCCCCTTTGTTTCCAACGGCCCTTCTACTGTGCATGGGGTTGTTTCGGGGATTGGCCGGACCCGGCTCCGTAAAATTGCGCGCATTTTCGACAGGTTCCGTTGAGCACGCCTCTTAAGGGCCGGAGAACCTGATCCGGCTTAGGCTGACGCCAAATACAGTCCCGTGCTCTGGGGAAGCCATGAACGCGCCAGCCAAATCCGCCGCCAAACGCCGGCTTCTGCTCGCCTCCGACCGGAGCGATGCCAGCACCGAGCTCGCCAGCATCCTGCAGGCGGTCGGCGACGTCTCGACGGTGACGACGCAGGGGATTCCCGAGCAACCGTCGCGCGATCTCTCCGGCCTCGTTGTTGATATCAATTTGCGCTCGCCCGAAAGCGTACAGCGCGTGCGCAACAAGCTGCGTGGCGAGGGCTATCGCGCGATGCCGCGACTGTTCGTGCTGGCTGATGCCTTGCATCACGGCACCATGCAGGCCTGGGCGCTCGGCGCCACCGATACGATCTCGCGGCCGCTGCAGGCCGACGCGATCCTGCAGCGCATCCGCGCCGCATTTCCCGACACCGCGACCTATGACGCGACCGATCGCGGCAAGACGCTCAACCGCGGCGTCGAGGCGGCGCATGCGGTGCTGGCAAAGATGTTCGTGAAGCTGCCGCTCGGCGTGCCGCTGACTTTTGACGACGTCATCGCCGCCGAGAACAAGATCTTGAAGGCGATCAAGCACTCTTCGCTGCGCGAATGGCTGACCGCTGTCGGCTGCCATCATGTCGGCAGCTATCGACACTGTCTGTTCGTCACCGGTTTCGCCGTTGCTTTTGCCCAGCATCTCGGCATGCGCGAGGACGACCAGCGCCGCCTGACTCGCGCCGCGCTGCTGCACGATGTCGGCAAGGCCTTCGTTCCCTCCGCGCTGCTCGACAAGGCCGGCAAGCTTACCGACGAGGAAATGGTCGAAGTCCGCCAGCATCCGCGCCGCGGCTATGACGCGCTCGCAGCGCAAGGCGGCTTCCCGCCGGAGATGCTCGACGTCGTGCTGCATCACCACGAATTTCTCGATGGCAGCGGCTATCCGAACGCGCTGTCGTCGAACCAGATCAGCGACATCGTGCGCTTGACGACGATCGTCGACATCTACGCGGCTCTCGTCGAGAAGCGTGCCTACCGCATGCCCTTCACGCACGAGCGCGCCTTCACGATGATGGAAGGCATGGGCAGCAAGCTGGACCAGCAGCTGCTGCAGGCATTCCGGCCGGTGGCGCTGGGATCGTTCTGATAATTTAGCCCGTCATTCCGGGGCGCGCGAAGCGCGAACCCGGAATCTCGAGGTTCTCAGGTGCGCAACTGCGCACCATAGTTCGGTGCCTTTGCACCGCCCCGGAACGACAGTGGTTACCCCAACAGCTTCCGCAACTCCGCCTTCGCCACCTTCTCCAGGGTCGAGCGCGGCATGTCGTCGACGAGCCTGACCTCGCGCGGAACCTTGAAGTCGGCAAGGCCCTTGCGACAAGCGGCCATCACGCTGTCCTGAAGATCGGGCGGGGCGCCCGCGACGCCGCCGTGCGGGATGATGAAGACGACAGGGACTTCGTCCAGCATCGGATGCTTCTTCGCCACCACCGCTGCTTCGCGCACGCCGGGAACCACCGCGATCACCTGTTCGATCTCGGACGCCGCGACGTTCTCGCCGCCGACCTTCAGCATGTCCTTAGCGCGATCGCCGAACTTGATGAAGCCGTTCTCGAGGCGCGTGACACGATCGCCGGTGAGGAAGAAGCCCTGTTCGTCGAAGCTCTCGCGCGTCGCCTTCTCGTTGTGCAGATATTCGGCGAACAGCGAGAGCCCGGGAATGCCCTTGATCGAGAGATTGCCGGTGTCGCCGACTTCGGTCGGCCGTCCGTCATCGTCGGTGATGCGGATCTGATATTCCGGTGCGGCGCGGCCGATCGACATGGGGATGTTGGGTTGGTCGACCTCGCCGATGATGCCGTGGGTGATGGTCTCGGTCATGCCCCACCAGCCGATGATCTTGACGCCGAACGCCGCAAAGGGCGGCGGCTCGTTGATCGCTGTGCCCCACAGGCGGAATTTGTGGTCTTTCGGGATCTCCTGCTCCAGCAGCGCCTTCATGCAGAATGGGATCGTCGAGGTCCAGGTCGAGCCATGCTCGCGCGCGACGCGCCAGAACCGGCTCGCCGAGAAGCGCGGCTGGATCACGCAGGTTCCGCCGACCCACAGCGACGCCAGCATCGAATAGGCCAACGCATTGGTGTGAAACAGCGGCAGATAGGTCTGGTGCACATCGCTCGCATGGAGGTCTTCATGCGCCGCGTTGATCTTGGCACCCCACAGCGCGTTGGCGTGGGTCCAGAGCACCGCCTTCGGCCGCGACGTCGTGCCCGATGTGTATTGCACGCTGCACGGTGCGAGCGGATCGGTCGCGCGCTTGGGACGATCGGCGCTGTCGGCAAACAGCGATTCAAAACTGTCGCCGCGCGCGACCGCTTGTGCGGGCGTCGCGCCGGCGTCATGTGAGGTTACCGCCATCCAGCGAATGTTGCGGCAATTTTGTGCGACGATCTCGGCATAGGCCGGCTGCGTGATCGCGGCAACCGCGCCGCAATGGCCGGCAAAATATTCGATCTCCGCCGGCGCGGAGCGCGTGTTGGTGGTGACGGCGATCGCCCCAAGCTCGACGCAGGCAAACCAGGCCAGCAGCGCCTCGATGCAATTGTCCAGATGAATGAGCACATACTCGCCCGGCCTCACGCCGCGCTTGACGAGTCCCGCCGCGAGCGCGCCGACCCGCTCGTGAAACTCACCATAGCTCCAGCGCCGCGCCGGCGTGTCGAACGGTGCCCAGATCAGGAACGGATGATCACGCCGAACCTCGGCGCGCATCTTGAGCAGCCATGGCACGTCGAGCCCATCGAACGGGCTCACGATACCGGCGGCGTTGTGTTGGATGGCCATGAATCCTCCCGTGCAGCCTGCATCTTGCTGGCGGCGGCCTTTTGATTATTGCGTCTTCCTGCCATCGGATGGCGCGAGGCGCAAATCGGGAAGGCTCGTACGTTGCCTCAATCCTCGTACGACGAAATCTCGATCAAGCTCCCGTCCGGGTCGCGGCAATAGACCGAGCGCAGCGTGCCGCGGGCGCCCTGCTTGGGAACCGGGCCTTCCTCGATCGGGACGCCGTTGGCCTGCAGATGCGCCACCACCTCGTCGGGCGTGGCCGAGGTGAGGAAGCACAGATCCTCGCTTCCGGCCGTCTGGTGGTCCGCGGTGAACCATTCCACCTTGTCGGCGTCGCGCGGGCGCACATTGATCTTCTGTTGACCAAACTGAAGCGAGGTCCGCGGCGCTTTGCCGCCGCCGGGGTCGAACACCTTGACTTCCATGCCGAGGATTTTGCGATACCACTCGGTGGTGACCGCGACGTCGGCAACGTTGATGACGAGATGATCGAGCGCCTGAACCTTCACCGGCATGCCTCATCCTTTCGTCGCCACGGGGCTTGCGCACTTTCCGCAAGTGGCGGGCTTTGTTACAACGCCGCTGACGCCGTTTTCAAGATAATCGGCCCCTAAAGAACACGTATTCAAGAACAACGCCTGCAAGAACAACATTGGGAGAACCCTCGAGATGATCACTCGCCGTACCGCGCTCGGCCTGCTTGCCGCCAGTCCGCTTGCAGCCAGCCCGCTGTCAAAGGCTTTCGCAGCGGATTATCCGTCGCGGCCGGTGAAGTTCGTGGTGGGTTATCCGCCGGGCGGTGCCACCGACATTCTGGCGCGGCTGATCGGCCAACGCCTGTCCGAGCGGCTCGGCCAGCAATTCGTGATCGAGAACAAGCCGGGTGCTGGCAACAATATCGGCACTGAGTCCGTCGTGAACGCCGAACCGGACGGCTACACCGTGCTGCTGGTCAATCCGGCCAACTACATCAACACCACGCTCTACACCAATCTCAAATTCAACTTCGTCCGCGACATCGCGCCGATCGCCGCCTTCCAGCGCGTGCCGAACGTGATGACCGTCAACAAGGACGTGCCGGCGAAGACCGTCGCCGAGTTCATCGACTATGTGAGGGCCAACCCCGGCAAGGTGAACATGGCCTCGTCAGGCAACGGCACCTCGGTGCATCTGTCCGGCGAAATGTTCATGGCGATGACCGGCTGCAAGATGCAGCACGTGCCCTATCGTGGCGCAGCACCCGCGATCACCGATATGCTCGGCGGCCAGGTGCAGGTGATCTTCGACAATATGCCCTCGATCATCCAGCACATCCGTTCTGGTTCGCTTCGCGCGCTCGGCGTCACCACGGCGCAGCGCTCGCCGCAACTGCCCGACGTGCCCGCAATCGGTGAGACCGTAAAGGACTATGAGGCGAGCGCGCTGTTCGGCATGGGTGCGCCGAAGAACATGCCCAAGGAGATGATCGCCAAGCTCAACAATGAGATCAACACGCTCATGAAAGAGCCGGACATGACCAAGCGCCTGGTCGAGCTTGGCGGCGATCCGCTGGTGGAGGCGCCTGAGGCGTTCGGCAAGGACATCGAGGCCGAGACCGCCAAGTGGAAGAAGGTCGTCGAGTTCGCCGGCCTCAAGGTCGAGTAGCGATCTCCTGATTGAGCTCGAGTGAAGCCCTGCCGAAAGGCGGGGCTTTTTCTTTGCGGGTTCCTGCTTGACGGCAATTCGTTTGCGCCTATACTAAACCTTATGGTTAAGTATCAGGATGAGACGCTCGATCGCACCTTTGCGGCGCTGTCCGATCCGACGCGGCGCGCATTGCTGGCGCGGCTTGTCGAGAACGACAACTTGTCCGTGAGCGAGCTGGCGGCGCCGTTCGCGATCTCACTGCCGGCGATCATGAAGCATCTCGACGTGCTCACGGATGCGGGCCTGATCGTGCGCGAGAAGACCGGGCGCACCGTGTCCTGCCGGCTCACAGCGCAGCCGATGGAGCAGGCGATGAACTGGCTCAATCGCTACGCACAATTCTGGTCCGAGAGTTTCGACCGCCTTGCCGCCTTTGTGGAGGACAAACCATGGTCAACGCAGCCGCCAACGCCGCCGAACGCACCACCGAAGGTCCAAGCCTCACGCTCACGCGCCGGCTCCGCGCGCGGCCGGAAAAAGTCTTCACAGCCTGGACGCAAGCCGAGCAACTAGTGCAGTGGTTCGGGCCGCCGAACATGAGGCCGGCGACGTTGAAAGCTGATCTGGACGTCCGCGCCGGCGGCCGCTACCGCATCTCGTTCACCCGGGACGATGGCGAATATTTCGAGGCGGGCGGCATCTATCGCGAAGTCGTTCCGCATGAGCGGCTGGTCTTCACCTGGGCCTGGCACTCGACGCCCGAGCGGGAGTCGCTGGTGACGATCACGCTGAAGCCTGACAGCGCCGGCACGCTGATGATCTTTCACCACGCCCAGTTCTTTGACGAAACCGCACGCGACAATCACCAGCGCGGCTGGAATTCGTTCTTCGACAAGCTCGACATTTTTGTCGCTTGATCCGCGCCAGAGGAGGATACCATGCAGCAACATCAGATCGTCTCGCGTGAGCAATGGGTCGCCGCCCGCAAAACTCATCTGGCGCATGAGAAGGAGCTTTCGCAGGCCCGCGAGCGTCTCGCCGAGGAGCGTCGCGCATTGCCCTGGGTGAAAGTCGAGAAGGACTATGTGTTCGACGGTCCGAACGGGAAAGTGACGCTTGCCGATCTCTTCAAGGGCCGCCCGCAGCTCGTGGTCCAGCACGTGATGTTCGCGCCCGATTGGGACGCTGCTTGCAAAAGCTGCTCGTTCTGGGCCGATGGTTTCGAGCGCATGGTGCCGCATCTGGCAGCGCGCGACACCACGGTGGTCGCGATTTCGCTGGCGCCAGTCGCCAAGCTCGAAGCGTTCAAGAAGCGGATGGGCTGGAGTTTTGACTGGGTGTCGTCAGGCGGTAACGCTTTCAACTATGACTACGAGGTTTCGTTCACCCGCGAGCAGATCGATCAGGGTGTGCCAAAGTACAATTTCGGCACCACGCCGTTCTATGGGCCGGAGCTGCCCGGCATCAGCGTATTTTATCGCAACGACGCCGGCGAGATCTTCCATACATATTCGTGTTTCGCCCGCGGCCTCGACATGATGAATGCGGCCTATCAATATCTCGATCTCACGCCACTCGGCCGCCACGAGGACGGCTTGCCCTATCCGATGGATTGGGTCCGCCTGCGCGACCAGTATGAGCCGCAGGCGAAGGGCGCGTGCTGCCATGGGTGATGGGGGCCACATCAAAGGTGTCATCGCCCGGCTTGACCGGGCGATCCAGTATTCCGAGACGGCGAGTGGTACGGAGAGGCCGCGGCGTACTGGATTCCCCGCTTTCGCGGGGAATGACAGCGGAGGTTGGCGGAACGGCCCCTCTTCCGTCCACGCCCTACTTCTTCGCTTCCGCCTCTTCCGTACCTTTGCACGAGATCAGCATCGTATAGGCTCGCGCGTTGCCGGCGACCTCGGGGGTCTTCAGCTCGCCCTTCGGTTCGGCCGTCTGGTAGGGCACCACCGAATTGTCGAGGAAGTCGCGCAGCGCGCCAGTCTTGATGGCGAAGTTGATGTTTTCGGGGATGCTGCCGGTTGCCGCAGCGACGCGCAATCCATCGAGCTTTCCGGTGACGACGCCGATGACCTGTCCCGTCGTGTCGAACAGCGGGCCTCCGCTGTTGCCGGGCTGCACAGGCGCACTGATTTGTAGGAAGCGCGAATCGTTGCGCATGCCGCTGAGCGAGCTCACGATGCCCGTCGTCACGGTGAAGTCCGAGGTCAGCAATCCGTGAAACGGGAAGCCGATCGCGACGACGGAATCGCCGGACCGGATCGGACGATCACGGATCCGGGCAAATTCCTTGAACGTCGCGGTCGATGGCGCCTGCAAAAGGGCGAGATCGTTATTCGCATCAGCAGACACGACGCGCAGCACCATCGTGGCCTCACCGGTGAGATTGCCCTTGAGCTCGCTGCATCCTTCGATCACGTGGTTGTTGGTGACGATGTGCCCGCTCGCGCTGATCACGAAGCCGGTGCCAAAGCCAGAGACACTCTTGGCCCCTTTGCCGGATTTGCCTGATGGCGGTGAGCCCTGCTTGTCCGCCGTGGCCGGCGGCTTCGCCGCGCCTTTGGTGAAATCGCCGGCCTTGTCGAGCCCGTCGGCTTTCACCTTGGTTACGCAATTGGCCAATGCGGAGATCACCGGCCCGGTTGACCTCAGGTCGAAGTTCAGGACGGCATGACCGGCTGTCGCCACCATCAGGCTCGCCTTCTGGAACGTGCGCACAACATTGAGCGGCATGACGGCCGTGAGCATGTCAGGCCGGAATGCCGTGGCGAACAGCTTGGCTTGCTCCTGCCCGTCAAAGGTCACGTCGATCGCGGCGTTCTCGCCCTTGTTGAAGTGGTAGCTGGGACTAGCAAAGGCGAGTGACCAGATGCCGGCAGCATTTTGGCTCACGACGAGGATCACGCCGTTCGCATAAGCCGCCGTCACCGCGCAATGGGAGAAGGCGCCCGTCTCATCGTTGCTGAAGGCACCGCCGGTCCAGCCGCCAACATTGACGGTACCAAATGGTCCTTTCGCATGCGCTGACCCAGCAAGACACACCTGCAGCAGAGCTGCAGCGACGAATGACCTCAACCACATAACTTCCCCCAGGGCACTTGTGGCCACATCTTATCTGGGCTGCTGGGCGAGGCGCAACCGGCAGTTGTCCGCGTTAATCCTATTCTCGCGAGGCGACTTTCCGGCTTGCCTTTACTTTGTAAGGCGGTATACTTTGCAGTACAAAGTGACCGGCGGACCGGTTCGTAAGTGTGGGTGGAGCGGAGCTTTGGCGTTGCCGATGCGCGATCTCGACAAGGCACTGGCCGACATCGTGGCGATCCGCAGCCAGATTGCGGCCGGCACTGCGTTCCGCGGTTACGGTCCGGCGACCATCGCTGCGACCGGCGCAGTCGCACTCGTTACCACCTTCTTGCAATTCTGGTTGCTCGGCGATCCCACGAGCGAGCCGCTCGGCTTCTTCTTCGGATGGTTCATCGCGGCGGCCTTGTCCGGCCTGATGATCTGGATCGAGATGCGCGCGCGCTCGCGACGTCATCATTCCGGCCTCGCCGACGCCATGATCCATCAGGCGGTCGAGCAGTTTCTGCCCGCGGGTGTCGCGGGCGTATTGCTTGCGGTGGTGATGTGGAAATTCGCCTCCGAGACCCTGTGGCTGTTGCCGGGGCTGTGGCAGATCCTCGTGTCGCTCGGCATTTTCGCGTCCGTCCGCTCGCTGCCGCGCAGTGTGGCGTTTGCGGGCGCCTGGTACTTCATCTCGGGCTTCGCCGTGGTGGTGCTCGCGAGTCGTACCCACATGCTGTCGCCATGGACGATGGGGCTGCCTTTCGTGATCGGCCAGTCGGTGATGGCGGCCATTCTGTATTTCGCGTCTGGAGACAATGATGTCGAAGACTGACAGCGCGCCTTTCTCCTATGAAGGGCTCGACCGCGTGATCCATGAGAAGGCGAGACTCGGGCTCCTGACCTCGCTGATGGCGCACCCGAAAGGGCTTGCCTTCGCCGATCTCAAGCAGCTCTGCGGTCTCACCGACGGCAATCTCAGCCGGCACCTCGCCGTGCTTCAGGAGGCCGGCCTCGTCGAGGTGACCAAGGGCTATGAAGGCAATCGTCCGCACACCAGTTGCCGCCTGACCAAGACCGGCCGTCGCCGCTTCCTCGACTATCTCGCCGTGCTCGAGCGTCTCGTGCGCGACGCCGCCAAGGCTGCCGGACGCGAGGCGCCGCCGCTCGGCCGTCTCGGCATTCTCCCGACCTGATCGTTCCCCTTTTTTGACCGGAGACTTTGCAATGCAAAGTGACATCGCCTCCCGCAACGAGAAGCTTCACGTCGGCATCATCATGGACGGCAACGGTCGATGGGCAACACGGCGCGGCCTGTCGCGCGTGCGCGGCCACGAGGCCGGAGTCGAGACGATCCGGCGGATCGTCGAGGCCGCGCCCAAGCAGGGCATCGGCACGCTCACGCTCTACGCCTTCTCGACCGACAATTGGCGCAGGCCCAAGGCGGAAGTCGCAGCCCTGATGACGCTGCTGCGCTTCTATCTCGCCAATGAAGTGCAGAGCCTGGTGAAGAACGGTGTACGGCTCAGCGTCATCGGCCGCCGCGATCGCCTGCCAGACGGCATCGCCAACGCGATCGCGCGCGCGGAGGAAGCCACCAAGAACGGCACCACGCTGCATCTGCGCGTCGCCGTCGACTATTCCGCGCGCGACGCCATTCTCAACGCCGCGGCCAAAGCGGCTGCGCTGACCAGCCTGACGCGCGAAGCCTTCTCGCAGTTGGTCACGGGCGAGGCAGGCCTGCGCGACGTCGATCTCATCATCCGCACCTCCGGCGAAAAGCGGCTGTCCGACTTTCTGCTCTGGGAAGGCGCCTATGCCGAGCTGCATTTCACCGAGCGGATGTGGCCCGAATTCGACGCGGGCGATCTCTCTGCCGCGCTCGCCTCCTTCCACGGCCGCGAGCGCCGCTTCGGCGGTCTCCAGGCCATCATGCCGGAGGAGGTGCCTGCGCTCTCGCGGGTGTGACACCGACGCTGCGGCGGAGCCGAGCAAGGGTCTCCGTCGCGGTTCTCACACGATGTCTTCAGGTTCAATCGGGGGATTGGGCTTCTCTATAGAAGCGGGACGGACGATCACGCCAACCACAGCGGGAGCGAAAGTCCATGCGTGTTCTTCTCGTTAACGTGCCTCATCCCTCCATCGGAAGCCGGATTCCGGACGATCATCTGCCGCCACTCGGCCTGCTTGCGATCGGCGGTCCGCTGATCGACGACGGCCACATTGTGCGGCTGATCGATGCCGAGTTCGGTCCGATGCCGATCGCCGATATCATCAGCGAAGCGAACCGCTTTGCCCCGGATGCCGTGCTGTTCGGCCATTCGGGCTCGACCTCCGGGCATCCTGTTATCTCAGAGATTGCCCAGCTCCTCGTGAATGCGATACCAGGCGTGCTGATCGTCTATGGCGGCGTGTTCCCGACCTATCACTGGCGCGATGTCCTGCGCGATGAGCCCTATGTCAGTGCCATCGTACGCGGTGAAGGTGAGGAGACCGCGCGGCGCCTGATGCGCGCGCTGGCATATGGCCATGATCTCGAGGGCATCGCCGGCATCGCGTATCGCGATGCCACCGGTCCGCGCGCAACGCCACCGGCGCCGGTTATCGCGGACCTCGATGCCTACCGCATCGGCTGGGAGCTGATCGATCATGCGCGCTACAGCTATTGGGGCGGCCTGCGCGCCGTCGTCGTTCAGTTCTCCCGCGGCTGTCCGCATCTATGCAATTATTGCGGACAGCGCGGCTTCTGGACCCGCTGGCGTCATCGCGATCCCGTCCGCTTCGCCAAGGAGCTGGCGCGCCTGCACCGCGAGCATGGCGTCAAGGTCATCAACTTCGCCGACGAAAATCCGACCGTATCCAAGAAGGCCTGGCGCGTCTTCCTCGAAGCGCTGATCGCCGAGAATGTCGATCTCATCCTGGTCGGCTCGACCCGCGCCGACGATATCGTGCGCGATGCCGACATCCTGCATCTCTACAAGAAGGCCGGATGGCAACGCTTCCTGCTCGGGCTCGAGAATACCGACGAAAAGACACTGGAGCTGATCCGCAAGGGCGCGACGACGGCGACCGACCGTGAGGCTATTCGCCTGCTGCGGTTAAACGGCATCCTGTCGATGGCAACCTGGGTCGTCGGGTTCGAAGAAGAAACCGATCGCGATCATTGGCGTGGATTGAAACAGCTGCTCGCCTACGATCCCGATCAGGTCCAGCTGCTCTACGTCACCCCGCATCGCTGGACGCCGTATTTCCGCCTTGCCGCGGACCGGCGCGTGATCCAGCCGGATCGCCGGCGCTGGGACTACAAGCACCAGGTGCTCGCCACGCGCTACATGGCGCCGTGGCGCGTGCTGCTCTGGTTCAAATTCACGGAGATGGTGTTGCAATGTCGCCCCAAGGCGATCTGGCGCGTGTTCTTTCAGCGCGATGCGGGCCTGCGCCACGCCATGCGTTGGTACACCCAGATGGGCCGCAGAGTCTGGCCTCACGAGATCCTGGAGTTTTTGCGTGCACGACGCCTGACGCGCGGGCCGGCCGTGCGGGAATTCTGGGGCGCGCCGCAGGACGCCGAGGAGCAGTCGATGATCGCGACACGGCCCGAACGGCGTGTCGGCACGCGCGAGGCCGCATGAGCGCTGTGTGACGTACGGCGCAGGACGTAGCGTTGTTCGTTTCCAGCCGCGTGATTGGCAGAAACGTCCAAGCGGTGTGGGTGCGGTCTCGGCTAGGTGTGCAATCCACGCAACCTGCCGAGAGCGCCGTGCATGTCACAGCCATTTATGGATGCTGTTATCGGACCTGACCCAACGAAAGCGACGGTCCGCATCAGGTCCGCCAACGCATCCGACGCGGAAAACCTCTCGATCTATTTTACCGGTCTTTCCGCGACCGCGCGTAACAAGCGCTTCTCGGGTGCGCGGTCCGATTTTGTATTGGTCGCAGCCGAGTGCGTCGCCAGGATCTGCGATCCCGATCATTTCACCCTGCTCGCCGAACTCAGGCACGACGGGCGCAGCACGATCATCGGAGAAACGCGATACGCCTATGATGCAGCTGCCCGACACGGCGATTTTGCTATCTCCGTGGCTGATGTCTTCCAGCGTCAAGGCGTCGGCCTGCAGATGATGACGGTCATGGAGCGGCAGGCAGGCAATCTTGGTCACGAGATGATCGCGGTCGAGACAGCGCGAACCAATGCCGAAATGCGCGGTCTTGCGAAGAAGGCTGGCTTTGCGGACACCTGCCTCGGAGACTGGCAGTCGGTTTACTTGGCCAAGCGCTTGCCTCGCTGATCAGGCTTGCGGAAGCAGCCGTCGCGCCCGCCCAAAAACCGCTGCACGCCCTCACAGATCGTGCTCTACTGCCTCCCGAGACGGGAGTTTGCAGCGATGCGCGTAGTTCTGGACTATTGCACCGGGGGCACAGAGCGGCAGGTTGCGGCCGGCGCGCATCTGGTGACCGAGGGTGGCGCTTCCGGCCATCTCTACGTGCTGATGCAAGGCAAGCTCGAAGTGCTCAAGGGCGAGATGGTGGTCGCGACCCTTGCCGAGCCCGGCGCGGTGCTCGGCGAGATGTCCGTGTTGCTGGGGGTGCCGCATACGGCAACGGTGCGGGCCTGTTCCGACACGGTCGTCTACGAATTCGAGGATGCCGCCTCGCTGCTCAAGCGGGAGCCGGAGCTCGCGCTGCTGCTCGCGCGCATGCTGGCGCAGCGGCTCAACGCCGCCAATACTTATCTCGCCGATCTCAAGCGGCAATATGCCGGCCACGGCACGCATCTCGCCATGGTTGGCGAGGTGCTCCAGAGCATGATCAACTTGCCGCCGCTTGAGGTCTCGCCAGGCTCGGATCGGCAATCCGATCCAAGGATGTGAGCCAGTCCGGCGGCTCCGCGATAGTGGACGCCGGTCGCTTCAGCGGTGCGCCGAGATCGATCCATTGCGCCTCGCCGGCCGCAAGCCAGAACGCCTTGTTCGCATCGAGATCGAGCACGATGCGCGTCGGCGGACGGCCCGGTTGCAGGCCGGCGTTGAATACCCAGGTCTGGCCGAGCCGGTCGTACCACGAGCCGTCCTTGATGAAGGGCGATTGGTGCACATGGCCCGAGATCACCATCGACGGCTGATACTGCATGATCCACTGCACCAGCTCGACATCGCCGAAGAAACGCTTGCCGCCCCAGCTCGTCGGCGAATTGGCCGGCGGCGCATGATGCGCCCAGATCCACCGCCGCGGACGATTGAGCGACGCATCGCGCAGCTGGTCGGCCAGGCGTTGCTTCACCATCGGTCCGTCCCACCACGGGCACACCGTGAACAGCGTATCGCCGATGGTGATGTTATCGCCGTCGCATGCGATTCCGAGCTCGCGCACGTCCGAAATCCAGCGAGAGATCTTCTCACCTTCGGCATTGCGCTCGTCGAGGTCGTGATTGCCGGAGCAGAGAATGACCCTGGTCTGTGCCGCGATCAGCGCAAGGTACTTCTTCACCACCACGATCTGCGCGCGGAAATCCACCATCGAGCCGATGTCCAGCGCGTCGCCGGCGAAGATCACCAGGTCGAATTGCGGTGCCGCCCTGACCAGCCAGTCGAGCTGCGGCAGCGAATAGTGCAGGTCGGCCACGACCAGGCAGCGCATCGGGAATCCATCGGCAGCAGAGGGGACGAGAGAGGTAAAATGTCTGGAAATTCCAAAATCTTATAAAGCAAGAAGCAGACCAGCAAGGCCGTAAATCCGTCGGCCGTTGCGAGCATGCTGCGGCAGCGCTTTGCGCGCAAGTGTCGGCGCGTCGCAGGGCTGGACCGGGTCACCAAATTCTGGTGTCGTGGCGCACCGTCAACGCGGGTGATCGCATGACTTCGTTCAAGACCATTCGTGCCCGCGCCGAGAAGCGCAAGGGCGGCCCCAAGGCGCTCGACAAATTGATGCCCGACAAGCCCGACCTGAAGGGGCTCGCGAAGCTCGGCGACGATCGCATCCTCGCCGAGATGACGAAGCGGGTGTTTTGTGCGGGCTTTGCCTGGAGCGTGATCGATGCAAAATGGGACGGTTTCGAAGCCGCTTTCCTGCGCTTCCAGCCGGCCAAGCTCAGCTTCCAGCCCGAGGATTATTGGGAAGCCCTGCTGCGCGATGCGCGGATCGTGCGCAACGGCGCCAAGATCATGTCGGTGCGCGACAACGCTGCCTTCGTGCAGGAGATCGCGAAAGAGCACGGCAGCTTCGGCAAGTTTCTGGCGAAATGGCCGCCCTCCAACGAGATCGGTCTGCTCGATCTCCTGACCAAGCGCGGCTCCAGGTTAGGCGGCAACACCGGCCAGATGCTGCTGCGCTTCGTCGGCTGGGACGGCTTTGTCACCTCGAAGGACGTGGTCGCCTGTCTGCGCGATGCCGGCCTCGACATCGCCGAGGAGGTCAAGTCGAAGGGCGATCTCGCCAAAGTGCAGGCGCAGTTCAACGCCTGGGCCGAGGAGACTGGTCTGCCCTACACGTACATGTCACGCATCTGCGCGCTTTCGGTTGGCGAGAACCGCAGCGAGCACTAGTTCAAGAGACACGAGGAGAACAACAATGGCCAAAGCCTATTGGGTTGCAACCTATCGCGCGATCAAGAACCCCGATGCCATGGCGGCCTATGCCAAGGTGTCGCGCCAAGCCATCGAAGCTGCCGGTGGCCGCGTGATCGCGCGCGGAATGCCGGCCGCGACGTTCGAGCTCGGCCTGATGGAACGCGTCGTCCTCATCGAGTTCGACAGCGTTGCGAGCGCGAAGGCGGCATATGAGAGCCCGGCCTACAAGGCCGCGCATGATCTACTCGGCGACGGCGCGGATCGCGATATCCGGATTGTCGAAGCCGCCGAATAGCGTCTTTCTCCGGTAGATCATGGACATGATGTGGCGAAGCCGTGCCGTGAGCGCGGCGGATGTCGCACGCGATCACGAAATACATTTCGCAGGAACATTCGTGCGCAGCACCCGTTCGGGAGTTTGAGCCAGGTGACACGGGTGCAGGGAACGCACGCTCCGGCCAAGCCTGGTTCAAGCCATGAAACTCGCAAAAATTCGAATGACAGAACGGAGCAGCTCATGAAGCTCACATCCGAACAGGTGAAGCAGACCATCAACCAGCTCGGCGCACAGGTGCTGCCCGATGAGCATCCTGCGATGTCGCAGCTCAACAGCATGTTCGGCGAGCACACTTTTTTCGTCGATGAGATGGGATTGAAGGTGCTCGAGCCAACCCCCTCGCTCAGCGCGGAGCGCGAGACCGGCGAAGTCGTCAGCCTCGCCGACTGGAGCGATGCGGATTTGACGCGCCTGATGGCGCACGAGCCCGAACCGACCGGCGTGATCGTCGTGTTCGAGCACGTCAGGCACTGACGACGCGCCGCCAACGATAGCCACTCCTGGGAATGCCGAGGGTGGTTATCGGGCCTTTGGTCCTTGCCGGATCAGATCCGGTCGTTGAGAAGGACGCCAGACAACGACGGATCGGCCGGATTGCTGCTGCCGCTCGATCCCGTCCCGCTATAGGTCGAATCCGTCAGTGAGCTCTTCAGCGCTTGAAGGAATTGCTGAAGCATGTCGACGGCCGAATTGTCGGTGCCGTCGACCTGAGAGGATCCGTCGGACGGCGGCGGTCCACCCGCGCTATCAGGTCCGCCCGGACCATGCGAGAACGCCGTCTTGAAAATGCCCTGCAGCTCGGTGGCTTGCTGATCACTGAGCTTGCCCGACGACACCTCCTGTTTGATCAGATCGTCGATCTTCGACTTGATGCCGCCAGATCCGCTGGCGCTCGATTGATCGCCAGATCCGTTCGATTGCAGCGAGGAGGAGATATCGTTGATCGCGGCGGACAACGCCGACTGATCGGTGGCGCTGATCGTTCCGGAGCTGACTTCCGATTGCAGTTCATCCTGCAGTCGCTGCGATGGTGACGCGTGGTGGTGATGGTGGGTGGAGATCGCCGAAATCGAGGTCATGGTTGCTGTCCGTGCTGTTGGTGGACCCGAGCCGGCTGGCCCAAATCACATCCAGTCCTGAGTTCGCCCTGGCGGTTGGATTTGCCCGGTCGGTTGGTGGTAGGCACGGGAGCTGGCGTGGAGCCGTTGGCGCGCGGCGAACAGGTTGCCCGATATTGCCATTGAACAATCAGAAATATTGGGAAACAAGACAGCCCGGATTGATGCGATACTCTCTCCCGCCCCTATTTCCCTGACGATTTCAACCGGACCTCTCACTCGCATGTCGACCCTGGAAGCTGCATTGCGAGGAGGAGCGGTCGTCATTCTTCTCTTCCGCGTGGCGGTCGCTGCGCGTGACGCGCGGCACAATCCCGTCAGCCGCTATTCGGCACTGCTGAACTTGACCATCGCGGCCTATGTCGTCGAATCTGCTTCCAGCTTCGGTGCACTGGCTCTGCCCTTGCGCATTCCGCTCCACCTCGTCAGCGCCGGCATGCCGGCCGCATTCTGGATTGCGGTGAGCGCCATCTTCGTCGATGAGTTTCGTTTGCGCTGGTATCATCTGCTCGCCTGGCTCGCCCTGACGGGGCTCGCATGGATCGACATGTCCAGGCATCCGATGTCCTTCGATGTGGCGCGCACCTGTCTGTCGGTGTCTCTCCTGCTGCTCGGCCTCTGGCACGTGCTGTCGGGGCGTGCGACTGATCTGGTGGAGAAGCGGCGGCGGCTCCGCGTCTGGTACGCGATGGTCACCGTGCTCTATGCGCTGCTCATCATTGCCTCGGACTGGCTCTGGCCCGGCGGTCTTTCTGCGTCATCGTTTAGCCTCGCCAATGCGGCGGGCCTGACGGTGGTGATTTTCCTGTTCGCGGTGTCGGGGACGCTGGCTTCGACTGATCCATCGCTATCGTCCGCGCCCGCGCTGGCAAGTGAGCCGGCCGCGGCTCTGCGCGGTTCGCCGGCACCGGCGCCCGCAACCGAACCCGATGCGGCCGAGCTCACGTCGTTGCGTCGCCTGCTCGATCACGACAAGGTCTTTCGTGAGCCGGACCTGAGTATCGCAACACTGTCACAAAAGCTCGACATTCCCGAATACCGGCTGCGCCATCTGATCAACCGGCAGCTCGGCCATCGCAATTTCAGCGCCTTCGTCAACGGCTATCGCCTCGCTGAGGCCGAGGCGGCGCTCAGCGACCCCGCACAAGCCGCCGTGCCGATCCTGACCATCGCACTCGACGCCGGCTTCGGGTCGATCGGGCCGTTCAACCGCGCCTTCAAGGCGCAGACCGGTCAGACGCCGTCCGAGTACCGACGGACGCGCACCGGAGGCGTCGCAGAGGCCGAAACCTAGCCGTTTCCCGCTTTCGCTCGCCGTTTCCAGGAATCGGCCAGTCCGGTTTCAGGAATCGGCGCGCCGCCGCGCCGCCCTCGTGCAACCCATGGTCCTGCAGGCGCGCAGCCTGCGGATACGGGGTTGTCATGAATCCATTGATCCAAGTTTTGCAATTCTCCCTCCCGGCGGTGATCGTGATCGCGACGCTGGAAGGGCTCGTTCTCGCCCTGGTGATGCGACGCAACTACAATTGGCGCGCCTATGGGGCTTCGCTCGCCGACGCGCTCGGCCGGCAATATCTGGTCTACACACTGCTGCCGCTCAGCAT
>JAEWHT010000028.1 GCA_023387695.1 Pseudomonadota bacterium
CAGTCTCTCCCCCTAGGCGCTGCCCGAGTGGAGAGATCACCCCACCCCGCTCGCGCGGCGCGCGATCGACCCTCCCCCTCCAGGGGAGGGTAAGAAAGCGAGCCCCCGTCATTCCGCGGCACCCCCAAAAAATGACGCACGCACCTCAACCCCCGGTTCCCCCGTTCCCGAACCTCACCCTCAGGATTAAATTCTCGCAACGCACCCCCAAGTCACATTGCGCCGCACAATGTTGACATGTTAGGCAGGGATACTACTGGGCGCTGGACGAGCCATCTCGTGTTTTGCGTATCCAGTTTCCGTACCCGCCACTTGTAAAAAGAAATGGCCCCGGTTGGCCGGCGGGCGCGCCAGAAGGCTCACTCCATTTTTTCTTTGCTGAGAGGGACCAACCATGACAGGTGCGACTGATCCGTTTTCTGCCTCGATCATTCCGTTCGAGGTTCCCGAGCAGGTGCGTGCGTTCGCCGAAAAGGGCGTTTCGCAGGCCCGCGAGAACTACGCCAAGTTCAAGGACGCTGCCGAATCCCACAACGGCACCGTCGAAGCCGTGTTCGCCTCCGCCCAGAAGGGCGCGAACGAATACACCGCCAAGCTGATGGAGTTCGCCAAGGCCAACGCCACGGCCCATCTCGACTTCACCCAGCAGCTGTTCGGCCTGAAGTCGCCGACCGATGCGTTCCAGCTCTGGACCGGCCACGCCAAGACCCAGCTCGAGACCTTCCAGGCCCAGGCCAAGGAGCTGGTCGAGATCGCCCAGCGCGCCGCCAGCGCCACGGCCGAGCCGATCAAGGCCTCTGCCTCGAAGTTCTATCCCGCCGCCTGATCAAAACGGCGGATCGACCCAATTGAGAAACCCGGGCCGTCAGGGCCCGGGTTTTTCTTCACCTCTCCCATAGGGAGAGGTCGGCGCGGAGCGCCGGGTGAGGGGATCTGCTCCCACAAGGTAAATCGCGGACAGGGCGATCGAATCCGGCGATTTATCGCGCCAAGAAGCGGCAAATAACGGGTTTTGCGGCCTTGCCAAAGCCGGCCGTTGCACCTAGTTTCCGCCCCGTTCAGCCCCCTCGGTTGTCGGCCCTATCAGGGCGCCCCCAAGGCGGCTCGCAAGGATGCAGTTGTAGCTCAGTTGGTTAGAGCGCCTGTCTGTGGAACAGGAGGTCGGTGGTTCGAGCCCACCCAACTGTACCAGCGCATCCCAATAATCTGACCCGACATCACAACTCCTTCCCCAGAAGGTGATGCGCGGACCTCTGCTGTCGAACGCCCAAAATCCCCACGTCAAACTCGAGCAACGACCCGGTGGATGGGCCGATAGCTCGGTGAATGTGTATGGAGTCCCTGTTCGACCTCGTCGTCGATGATCTGGCCGGCTTCATCTTCGAAATTCTTTTTGAAGTCATTTTCCGGTTAGCCGAAGCCCTCTTTCATCTGATCGGCTGGCTGCTGGAGCGCCTTCGGCGCTGGCTGGATTGGCAGCCCAATGTTGATCCAGCCCAGATCACGATGCTGCAAAGGTGCGGTCGGGCGTCGTTCGCAGCGAGCCTGGTTCTCTGCATCTGGGCGTCGCTGCTGTGGTTGGTTTGGCGATGATTAGCCAGCAGCTTAGCGTCCTCGGTCTTTAGATCGCCTCTAGGCTGCGGGTTGCGCTCACTCCAAACGGGTGGTCAGGGCTTGCCTAAAGTCAGCCAAATCAATGCCTTAGAGAGCGCGATAGTGAATCGTTGATACCCGCTCTTTCTGAGCGAGCACAAGAGTTTCGCGTATTCAAATATTCGGGTATCTACACTCTTTAGGGAATATTTCAGCGTCGCGCTTTACAAAAGAGGAGCGGCAAGTTAATCGGTTCCACATGTCCGACGACTCGACCAAACACCTCTTCGAGGCCCTTGAGGAGAAAAAGGCACGGCTGCTGCGGGAAGCTGCGGCCGAGATCGAGCGTGCTATGGCCGAGGAGAGGGCCGCAATCGAGCGGCTTGCAGCGGAAGCGGCCCGGCTCAACTTGCGGCTTGTTAGTGGAGATGGACGCCCAGTTCTCCCGGAGCAGAAGGCCGTAACCCCAGCTGAACCGGCGAAGCGTGCTCCCACTGTCCCGCCGTCGACGATTGAAACTCCTGCCGCTCCAGCATCGACAGCGCCTACCGGACCTAAGACTTTTGGGAGGTTGGTCGAGCTATTTCGCAAGAGTACCGCGTACGTAGCGTTACGCCACAACGTCCGAACGAACTACGACAATGCAATCAATCGGCTCGTCCACGATATCGGCACCGATACGGCACTCGCAGACCTCAACAAGGAGGTCGTTGCAAGCCACTACAATAGCTGGGTCTTTGGCGGCAAGCTGTCTTATAGCTTCACGCTCATGCAGCGGCTCAGGCAGTTGTTTATTTTCGGCGCTGCAGAGTTGGATGATGTCGAATGCCAGCGTCTCTCAGGCGTTCTGCGTCATCTTAAGGTGCCCAACTACGGTGGCCGCACAAGGGTAGCTTTGACGCCAGATCTTGTCATTCGTATCCGCCAAAAAGCGCACGAAAAAGAACGCCCATCAATCGCACTCGCCCAGGCACTTCAGTATGAATTGAGGCTGTCTCAGAGAGATGTAATTGGCGAGTGGGTGCCGAACGATAAAGCAGATGCGTCCTCAACCATACGGATTGGGGGTTCGACATGGCAGAACGGTTTGCTCTGGGAATGGGTAGACGCAAACTTCATTTTACGGTTTCCGAAACAGGGGAACGTCGAGCGAGCGCCGATCGATTTGAAACACGTCACTATGGTGATGGAGGAAATTAGCCGCCTCAAGCAGCGGCCGACGAGCGGTCCGATGATCCTGTCGGAGTTCAATGGTTTTCCATACAACTCGACTGATTTTCGCAGGTGGTGGCGGCTAATCGCGGACGCCGCAGGGGTGGATAAAGAAATTCGGAATATGGACGTGAGCAGGGGACGCAAAAAAGACGAGGATGCGCCCCCGAAACAGTTAGAGGCAGCTCTCAATCGAGCAACGGAGAAGCAGTAGCTCCAGTAGAAAACGAAACGGCGGCCCGAGAGCCGCCGCAAAGGTACGCCTAATCCTGTCTGCATGAGGCCGTGTCACTGATGCAGGGAGGCTCCCGGGTTGCCGGGTATGAGGTCTCGCAAGGGCCGTCGTCGAAGCCGGGGCAGGCACGGAAAGCCTCGGCGATAAGGAGTGTAGCATGCCTCAACAACGTAGCTGAAGCATGAAACGTGGCGCGTCGTCGGTTGCCGCCGGCGGCGCGTCATACGTTTGATATAGCTAAATCACTGGGCTCCCGCAAGATTTCAAGGGCCAGACTTTGGGAGCTGCGCTGACAGCACTGCGCAGGGCTCTCATTTATTCGCAACGCTGGCAGAGCCCAATTTTGTGCACTATCACCCAAATTCATAAAACTATCCGACAAACTGACCAACACTAGCGCAGACGACAAATTCGTCTCATCACGATCATCGCCAAAGCGGCTCGCATTAAGACCACAGTGACCAAGCGAAGCCTTCTCATCATTATGATCATGATGTTCATCATCGCGGCTATCGCGCGTGATCCCTCCCAATCAGCTGAATCATGTTGCTCAGTCGGACGAGCCAAGTAAGCTCTCCTTCCGCTTGCCTCCCACATGGGATCTTTTGCGACATGAAATACGCAGTTGAAAATGGTCAACGAGTTGCAGCCTACTCCCACGGAAGAGCGAAGTGCCGTTACTGCAATAGCGAGGTCGTTGCGAAGTGCGGCTCGTACAGAGTCCATCACTGGGCGCATCGGGGTGTGCGGGAATGTGATATGTGGGCCGAAAAAGAAACTCACTGGCACCGCGCATGGAAGAATAACTTCCCGGCCGAATGCCAAGAGGTCATTCAGTACGATTCACAATCCGGCGAAAAGCACATTGCCGATGTTCGTGCCCCGCATGGTCTTGTGATCGAGTTTCAGCATTCGCATGTAGACCCCGAAGAACGTGTAGAGCGTGAGCGCTTCCACGGGAATATGGTGTGGGTCGTTGATGGCACCCGGCTACAACGGGACTATCCACGGTTCAAAAGAGGAACGGTCCATCTCAGGGCTACCAACGTGCGGGGGTTCTTCTTCCTCTCGCGCCCTGATGAATGCTTTCCCACGACGTGGCTTAATAGTTCAGTCCCAGTCATCTTTGATTTCCGGATTGAGGCTGAGAACCAACCACTTGATGAGTTCAGAGAGCCGCTTTGGTGCCTACTTCCAAAACGCGCTGAGGGACCTGCAGTCGTTGTTGGGATGTCGCGCAAAGAATTTGTAGAGGTAGCTCTAAGTCGGCGCGAGTTGTTTCCCGTTCAATAATCATGACAATTTTTGCGCATCGTATTCGGCAGTTGCGAGCGTAGATCGAGCCGCGCGCAGCATTCGCCGGACCGTCCTATCACCGCGAAACTCCTAGCCTACCCTCCTCCTCGTCCGCCGAACCATCGGCCGACCCAAACCAAGCTGCCCCCTGAGCTGCTTCACCAGCAAATCCTCCCCGCTCACCCACCGCCTGAAATCGACTTCCAGCATGTCCTCCTCGAGCGCGGCAGCATCGCCGCCGATGCCGATCAGCAGTCGTTTTTTGCCCGGCTCGGTGACTAGAGTGTGCAGCATCTGGCAATTGCCGTAATTGTGGAAGGCTGGCGATCCCGAGAGGTTCAACGGAATTACGGTGACAGTGCACTAAACTTCCGACGCGAGAGCGCCCCATCCGCAACGCTGTCCAAAGCCAATTTTATGCTTTGTCACCGTAGCGCCTCAGTTCGCGATGCGTTATCGGTACCAAGCCAAGATGTTCATAGAAACACAGGCCAGGCGAAAAGCATCGTGAGTTTCTTCGAGCGTCTCAAGACAGAAGCAGCCGTCGAGTGGCGGGCCTATACCGAACACCCCTTCACGAACGGATTGGCCGACGGCTCGCTTCCCGAAGCGGCGTTCCGTCACTACCTTGTTCAGGATTACCTGTTCCTGATCGAGTTTGCGCGCGCCTACGCGCTCGCGGTCTACAAGTCGCCCAGGCTTGCCGACATGCGTGAAGCAGCAGCCGGCCTGTCGGCCATCCTCGATGTCGAGATGGACCTGCATGTGAAGCTCTGCGCCGGTTGGGGTCTATCCCCGAGCGACCTCGAACAAGCCCCTCCGGCGGCCGAGATGCTGGCCTATACACGCTACGTGCTCGATGCGGGCATGCGTGGCGATCTGCTGGCACTCAAGGTGGCGCTCGCTCCTTGCGTGATCGGCTACGCGGAGATCGCAACGCGGCTCGCCTTGCGACCAGATGCTGACGCTGCCACGAACGCCTATCGCGTCTGGGTCGCCGAGTACGCCGGCGCGCCGTACCAGGAGGTCGCTGCCAAAGCGCGGGCGCACCTGGATCATCTCGCCGATCGCTACGCCACGCCGGCCCGCGAAGCCGAGCTGATTGCAATCTTCAAGGAAGCCACCCAGCTCGAGGCGGACTTCTGGGAAATGGCCTGGCGCGTGGGCTAGCGTGTTGAATAGCGCGAGTCTTATCGCGCGCTAGGCGACGACAGCTTTGATGAGCGCCGTGTCCGCGAACTCAATCAACTCGATGATCTTGCCATCCTTGAAACTGAAGAGGTCCAGGATTTCGGTGGTGAAAACTTTCTTGTTGGGACGATAGCGGATCACAAGGCGCGACCGGATTGCAGCATGATCGCCTTCGACCACCTCGGTCAGGATGTCGCGCTGTTCGAAGGCGAAATGGGCCGTGAATTGACCGAAGGCCTCCAGCAACAGCGGGTGCCCCTTGAAGCTTCCTACGAGGTGCAGCGCGCTCTTGTCGCCGAGCAGGTTGAACGTACCCTCGGGATGAAACTCTGCCACCAGGCCTTCGAGGTCACCGGTCGCGCGTGCGGCGTAAGCGCGCGTGATGACATCGAGCATGTCCTCGCGTTGTCCCATGTCAGCCTCCCTGATGTGTATCAGGGCATCATAGCTACTTTTGCGTGCATAGGCAAAATCAGAGTGGGGTTCAATGTGTGACGATCATCACCACCGCTCGGATCATTCCACCACCTTGGCGGCCGTCGCCAGCAGCGTGTCTGGCACCGTGAGCCCGAGTGCCTTGGCTGTCTTGAGGTTGATCGACAAATCGAATTTCGAGACCTGGTAAAACGGGATCCCGGCGGGATCGGCGCCGCGCAGGATTGCGTCGATCTCGCCGGTCATGTGCCTCGTCAATTCCATCAGATCGAAGGCGTAGGCCATCAAGCTGCCGGCTTCGACGGCCTCCGTGAAACATTGGATGGCTGGGATGCGGACCTCTGCGATGGCTTCGCTGATCGCCACGCGGTTCGCCAATGCATCCGGACTGTCCACCATCATGATCGTATCAGATCCGTCGCGGGCGGCTTGCATGATGGCGTTGCGATAGGTCGCAGCGCTGCCGGGAAGATCAACCGGGAAATTGGCGACGGAAATTTTCGCCGTTTCCGCTGCGGCACGCACGGGGTCGCCCACCGTGTTTTCCCATGCGCCGGTCGGGGAGATGCAAGCGAGCTTCGACATCGCCGGAAACATCTCGCGCAGCAATGCGATGCGTTTGCCGTGAATTGAAGGGCCGGGGTTGACGCTGACACCGGTAAAGTTGCCGCCGGGGTGGGCCATGCTCTGGGCAAGACCGATCGCGACGGGATCGTACGATATCGTGACGATCGGTGTCGTCGTGGTCTTCTGTTTGAAGACAACAGCGGGGGGATCGATGATGTTGATGACATCCGGATTGCTGCGGACGATCTCTTCGGCCAATGCTGCTCTGTCCCCGTGGTACTGCTCCTTTCCGTAGCGATCGACGGTCAGGTTCTGCCCTTCGATGCGTCCAAGGCGCCGAAGCTCGCCAAAGAGCACACGGTAATAAGCATTCCTGTCCTCAACCATGTTCGCCGTCGGTTGGGATATGTTGACGATGGCCAAGCGCGGATTGCTGCCGGCAGGCGCTGCCGCGACACGCGTCGTCGCGGCAAATGTCGCCGCCCCTGTCAAAAAATCTCGGCGCCTCATGTTGGCTCCACCAAATGTCTGTCTGAAAATTGCCGTTGCAGTAATGAGGTCAGAGTGCACCAAACTCCGTGCGGCCGAAAGCCGCCATCTTGCAGATATTCGCGCCCGGCAATGTCACCGCAATCCCACCAGGTCGTCGTGACGCGAGTTCTGCCGGCACTTTGATGCCGGGGATGTGAGCAATCGTGAAGGGGTGGCGGACTGGTGCGGCAAAGGCCGAAGCCCATGTCAGCACCTCAACTCAACAGGAGCAATCGCGATGCGTGCGATCTTGGCCTTGGGCATCCTTGTCGCCCTGACTGCCTCTGCCAGTGCCGGGACGGCACATCATCGGCACCATGCCGCGCCGGCCGTACAAACCTTCGCC
The DNA here is from genome assembly GCA_023387695.1 of Pseudomonadota bacterium. Taxonomy (GTDB): domain Bacteria; phylum Pseudomonadota; class Alphaproteobacteria; order Rhizobiales; family Xanthobacteraceae; genus Bradyrhizobium. The sequence continues at coordinate 7,407 of JAEWHT010000028.1, forward strand.
CCCCGCATCACGCCGCGTGCGGCCGAGAGCCTTGGCTATGTGCCCTACGCAGCCCCGTATTCGGGTGGATCCTCTTACTCGAGCGGATACCCCGATACTGCCCAAATCATGCACTGGGGCGGCTAACCTCTCGGGGGCATGACGGGGCAGGGGCTCAGCGCGCCACCACCATCACCACCACCGGCAACGTCACCGCCGCCAGCAGCGTGCCCAGCGCCACCGCGCCCGACACCGGATTCACCAGCCGCTGATATTGCGCGGCAAAGATGTAGGCGTTGGCGCCGGTCGGCATCGCTCCGAACAGCACGATGACGCCGGTGGCGACCGGCGGCAGGCCGAACAGCTTTGCAAGCAGATACGCGGCGGCCGGCATCGCGAGCAATTTTAGCGCGCACATCACGGCGACGCTCAGCGTCTCGCCCTTGACCTCGAAGCGAAACAGATTGATGCCGAGCGCAATCAACGCCGCCGGTGATCCCGCCTGCGCGAGCAGTTCGATGGTCTTGTCGACGACGGGGTTGAGGCCGAGACCTGTAAAGCGCCAGACCACGCCGAAGCCGATGCCGATCATCAGCGGGTTGCGCGCGAGATCGGCGAGCACGGGGCGGAGCACCGCGAGCGGCGAGCTGTTCGGTTTGCGGCTGACATACTCCATCTGCAAAATGCCGCAGAGCCAGAGCAGCGGCGTGTTCACCGACAGGATCAGCGACATCGGCCCCGCGGCCTCGTTGCCGAGCGCGGAGATCACCATGGGAATGCCGAGCATCACGATGTTGCCGTAGACCGAGCCGATCGCGAACACGACGCCGTCCTCGCGATCCTCGCGCCGTTCGCGCAGCGCGACCGAGATCATCAGCGCCGCGATCCAGGTCAACGCGAGCGCGCCGTAATAGGCGCCCCACATCCTGTAGGGGCTGACATCGGGGAATTCCGACACGACGATGGTGCGAAACAACAGCGCGGGGATCGCGATGCTGAAGGCGAATTCGGAGATGCCCTTGTGCGCGCCCTCGGAGACGAAGCGAAACAGCACCGACGCATAGCCGGCCGCGATCAGCGCAAACACCGGCGCGACGATCAACACGGTGGCCATGCGGTCCTCCCCCTCACGGGGAGATTAGGCCGACCACCCCACGCGCGTCTCGATCATGCCATCATGCCGGTGTTTTGCCCGACGTGTCAAAGGAAATTCGTAAAATCCGTAAGGAAGTGCAGACGTCGTGGGGCGGGCGGAGTGGCCCGTCTACTGTGCATGGGGTTGTTTTGCGGATTTGGGGGATCGGAGCCTCACCCACCGCTGTCATCCTCCGCGAAAGCGGGGGATCCAGTACGCCGAGACCTCACGGGGGACGTCAGGCGCCACTGGAATACTGGGTCGCCCGATCCTGGCGCGCAATTGCGCGTAAGGTCGGGCGATGACAGCGGAGAGGATGGCACCCCCTCCCTGTTGCCGGGAGCGCACATCTGGCGGTTTTCGCCCCGCGCCTCGTTGCCAACGCACCTGCCTTCACCCACACTCCGCCCCGACTCGACACTTTTGGGGGGATCGATGCTGGCGTTTGGCTTTGGGAAATCCGTGGCTGCTGCGACCCTCGGGCTCGCGCTCGCCGTCCTGGTCCAGCCGGGCGCCGGCTTTGCCTACACCCCCGAGGAGCAGCAGGCCTGCACGCCGGATGCGATGCGGCTGTGCAGCGAGTTCGTGCCGAACGTCGATGCCATCACCGCCTGCATGATCCAGAAGAAATCGCAGCTGTCGCCTCAGTGTGGCGCCTTCTTCCGCCGCGGACCCGAGCCACGTGCCGGCGCGCCGACCAGCATCACGCCCAGAGCTTCGAAGACGACGACCAAGACCGCAAAGAAGACCAAGCCGGCCAAGAAGAAAAGCACTGACGGCTAGGCCGTCGAGCTTCCCGCGTTCCCTTCCTGAAACTCCGTCAGTCCTCCCGCGCGTCAATTTGACTCAGGGGCGCCAGCCTCGTGACAGCCGCCGGACTCGTTTTGTTCGCGCTCGCCCCGCGTCCACTTGCAGCAATTGCGATTGCGGCTGATGAAAAAAGCGCCGCATCGATTTGCGCGGCGAGGTTGTGCCGCGATTGTTTCTGGCGCGAGGGCTTGAAAAGGCGCGGGATTGCCGTCGTGAACGGCGATTCATGACAGTTCGTTTCTATCGGCGCACGAGGCAGTGTGACTCAAAAGCCAACACCTCTTGTTATTTCGTGACGCTGACACAACTGCTGATAAATTTTTCTTTCACGAATCAGCGCGGTGATTCATTTTCGCTACCTGGGGTCAATCTGGAGGCCAGAGGTATGAACGTTATTGTTTTTGCATCGCGTAAAGGCGGCTCGGGCAAGAGTACCTTGGCCGCGCATCTCGCCGCGCAGATCAAGGCGAGCAAGCAGGTGATGCTTGTGGATGCGGATCCGCAGGGTTCGCTCACGCTTTGGCACAAGCTGCGGGGCACCAACGAACCGCCGATCAAGGCGGCCGTGAATTCCGTCAGCGGCATCGTCTCCGCTGCCAAGCGCGACGGTTACGAGTGGGTGCTGATCGACACGCCGCCGAATCTGTCGGCCGTCGTCGACGACGCCATCAAGAATGCCACCATGGTGGTGATCCCGGCGCGTCCCGGCGTGTTCGACGTCAACGCGGTGCAGGAAACCATTCAGATGTGCCGCGCGGCGCGCAAGCCCTACGCGGTCGTGCTCAACGGTGCGCCGGCGCGCCGTGACGAGTCCGAAAGCCCGATCGTCACCATCGCCCGCGAGGCGCTGGCCAAGTTCCGCGCTCCCGTGTGGGGCGGTCAGATCACCAATCGTTCGGATTTGTTGATGGCACTCAGCCACGGCGAAGGCGCGCGTGAGTATCAGGCCGAGAGCCGTGCAGCTCAGGAAATTGCAAGGCTGTGGGCGGCGATCGAGCGTTCAGTGAAAGCTATTCGCGGCACGGCGTCGGCATCCGGCGCAATGCACAAGCAGGCGGCATAATTTCATCATTCATTCCCCGGACGACGAACGCGCGGTTTCCCGCGCGTTTTGCGTTTCTGGGATGCGAAGATGAGCTAGGCCACCATCAGCATGTAGAACACGATGACCGGCGACAGCGTCAGGATCACCGACCAGATGCCGACGGCCCAGAGAATGTCTTCGGTGGTAAAGCCCTGCTGAGCGGCGTTGTCATAGCCGTGCGTGACGCCGTAATCGGCAGCAATATCGTTCTGATTATTCAAGATCGCCCCCGCGATTTCTTCGCTTTATGGGGAGACGATACAAGAGATGTTTTAAAATTCCGGCTGGCAAGCCTGCTCGCATTTAAACGCAATCGCGAGTGCGCGATTAACCATGCAAGCAGGCTACGTTGTCAGGCGAGCCAGACGCGAAACAACAACACCGGCATCAGGCCGAGCATCACGGCCCAGAAGCCGAACGACGACACCACCAGAATTCCCTGCAAAAGATCGGCAGGTGCGAACATTTCCGCCGCAGTCGGGCGAACACGTTGTCCCATGGTCATTCCCCCTGTTTGTATAATTTGCAGGCGAACGATAGGCGCGATTGCGTAAACGAGGCGTGGATGCGCCATGCGGCAGCTGCGAAGTGCATTCGTGCCCGGTTAACCAATGCGGTGCTCTCTTTCATGGCGGGGATTATCCTCAGTGCGTCGACCGGCCGCTGTGACGAACGCCACACACGGCCGCGATGAGAGACGCTAGGCTGCGACTGTCATCCGCAGCTCGATCTCGCGATCGATCTGGGCTGCGAGCTCGCTGCTCACCTCCACCATCGGCAGGCGCACTTCGGGACTGTCAATCAGGCCCGCACGCCACAGCCAGTACTTCGCCGGCGCCGGGCTCGGTTCGGTGAACAGCAGCCGCGTCAGCGCCGCGACCTCCTGCCAGCGTGCTTCCGCCGCATCGTGGTTGCCGCGCTTGAGTTCGCTGTAGACCGCGGCGAAGGTCTCGGTCTCGAGATGCGCAGACAGCAGAATGCCGCCATCGGCGCCGTCGCTGAGCGCTTCAAAATAGTTGGCATCCTCGCCGGTGAGCACAGCAAAGCCCTTCGGCCTGTCGCGCAACAGCGCGATCGACTGTTCACGGCTCGCGCCGCAATCCTTCAGGCCGATGATGTTGGGATGCTCGGCGAGCCGCAGCATGGTCTGGTTGGTGATGCCGACGGCGCTGCGATAGGGAATGTTGTAGAGCGCGAGCGGCCAGGCGGCGTGATCGGCCAGCGCCTCGAAATGCGCAAGGATGCCCCGCTGCGAGGGCCGCACGTAATAGGGGCTCGCGATCAGATAGAAGTCGATCGGCCAGTCCGCAGTCTCGTCCAGCCGCTCCTGCATCCGCGACGTATCCGCGCCCGATAGGCCGAGCCCGATCGGCACGCTCCGGCGACCAGCTGCCATCTCGTCGCGCACGATGGCGACGAGGCGTTCGAGCTCGGCGTCGCGCAGCGTCATGCCTTCGCCCGAGGTTGCCCCCAGGATGAAGCCGTCGATGCTTTGCGCGACGTAGTGCCGCGTCAGCCGCCGCAGCGACACCTCGTCGAGACGGCCGTCGCGGAACGGTGTCACCAGCGGCAGCCAGAGCCCGTGCACGTGGGTTCGCAAATCAGTCATGTTCATTCTCCTTCTCAAGATGAAACCTGAGACGGAGGGCACATGAAAAAACCCCGTCCAGGTGGCGGGGTTTCGGGATTTGGCAGCGATGACGAAGTCAGCCTAGCGCGCGCAAAAATCCGAGGTCCCCGGATGGGGGCCTTTTTTCGAGACGATTGCGCACGACTTCGTGATCATTTGCAAATGATGCGGGGTATGCCGAAAACTGTCAATACACGCGGAGGGCGAACGCCATTTAGGCAGAAAAAAAGCCGAGCCCGAAGGCCCGGCTTAGGTATTGGCCACGTGAGGCCGACACAATCACCTTCCAAGAGGGATTACTGAACTCCCGCGCCACTGGAGGAGGGGGACAAATGCGCAACGCGAAGGCTCAGCGTGCAAGCAGTATGGGCTTGACGAGCGGCATGCAGCAACAGCCGAGGCCGCATGTCAGTCATGCGGAAATCAGGACGGCCAGCGCTGCGCTTTGCTCACAACGAAGTCACGGAACACCTGCACGCGCGCGACGGTCTTCAGCTCTTCCGGATAGACGAAATACGTATCGAGCTGGATCGAATCCGATTCGCCGAACAGTTGTACGAGACGGCTCTGTTCTTCGATCAGATAATCCGGCAGAGCCGCGATGCCGAGGCCCTGCTGGCAAGCGCGCACGAGGCCGAGGATGTTGTTGACCTTGAAATAGGCTTCGCGCGGGCCTGAGCCGTTGCGACCGGCTTCGATCAGCCAGTTGCGGTTCTGTAAGTGTGGCGCGAAGTTGCCGTCCGAGAGCGTGATGATGCGGTGAGAGTCGAGCTCCTCCAGCGTCCGCGGCGTGCCGAAGCGCTTGATGTAGTCGGGCGAGCAATAGGCATGGAAGCCCATCGCGAAGAGCTTGCGCTGAATGAGATCCGGCTGCGTCGGCTTGCGGGTGCGGATCGCAACGTCGGCCTCACGCATCGACAGATCCAGCTCCTCGTCGGTGACGATCAGCGAGATCCGGATCTCCGGATAGAGCGCGGTGAATTCGCCGAGCCGCGGGATCAGCCAGTTGATGCCGACGCCGGGGGTGGTGGTGATCTTGAGATCACCGCTCGGCCGCTCGCGGCTGTCGGTCAGTTTCGCGCGTGCCGCCTGCAGCTGCATGAACACGTCATGCGCGGTGCGGAACAGGAGGTCGCCTTGCTCGGTGAGGATCAGGCCGCGGGCGTGGCGGTGGAACAGCGAGACCGAGAGCTCCTGCTCCAGCGCCGAAACCTGGCGTGATACCGCCGATTGCGACAGGCCAAGCTGCTCTCCCGCATGCGTGAAGCTTCCCGCTTCCGCCGCCGCGTGAAACACCTTCAGCTTGTCCCAATCCATATCCGTAAATCCGTCGCGTGTTCGAGGCATGATCGTTATTCCGCTGCCGCGCGCTCGCTGGCGCGCAGGGCCAAGAATCGTTCGGCCTCGAGCGCTGCCATGCAGCCGAGGCCTGCGGCCGTGACGGCCTGGCGGTAGGTTTCGTCAGCGACGTCGCCGGCGGCGAACAGGCCGGGCACGGACGTCGCGGTCGAATTCGCGGCGACTTCGACATAGCCCGACGGTTTCAGCTTGATCTGGTCTTTCACGAGCTCAGTCGCGGGCGCGTGGCCGATGGCGATGAAGACGCCGTCGGTCTTCACGTCCGTCAGTGCGCCGGTCTTGACGTTCTTCAGCCGCACATGGGTGACCTTGTTCGGGTTCTCGGTGCCGCAGATCTCGTCGACGGCCGAATCCCAGACCACCTTGATCTTCGGGTGCCTGAACAGGCGCTCCTGCAGGATGCGCTCGGCGCGGAAATGATCGCGGCGATGCACGATGGTGACCTGCGAGGCATGGTTGGTGAGGTACAGCGCTTCCTCGACCGCGGTATTGCCGCCGCCGACCACCACGACGTCCTTGTTGCGATAAAAAAAGCCGTCGCAGGTGGCGCAGGCCGAGACGCCGCCGCCCTGGAATTTCGCCTCAGAGGGCAGCCCAAGCCAGCGCGCCTGCGCGCCGGTGGCGAGGATCACGGTTTCGGCGAGATAGACATCGCCGGAGTCGCAGGTGAGGCGGAACGGCCGCTGCGTGGTGTCGAGCTTGATCACCAGGTCAGAGACGATCTTGGTGCCGACATGCACCGCCTGCTTCTCCATCTGTTCCATCAGCCAAGGGCCCTGGATCACGTCGGCGAAGCCCGGATAGTTCTCGACGTCGGTGGTGATGGTGAGCTGGCCGCCGGCCTGCATGCCCTGGATCAGGATCGGCTCAAGCATCGCGCGCGCGGCGTAGATCGCGGCGGTGTAACCGGCTGGGCCGGAGCCAATGATAACGACCTTTGCATGAACAGGAGCGGACATTTCGATGGACGCCTTTCACGGGGGATTTGCAGCGCGGGCGCGGAACGTGCCGGGAGGCCTCGCGGAGGCGCTGAAATATCAGAGCTAATCTAAGCCTTCTGGTGAGCTATGCAAGAATTGCATTCCCTGTCGGCGGATTTTTCCAACAAGGAACAAAAGTCGATTGCGCTGCACGCGCAATAAAATTGCTCATTTGGCACAGACTGGGCTATGAGGATTGCGACAGATCCACCCAATACCGCCGTTAAGGCCAGGAGTTCCAATCACGTGTCGCGGAACCTAGACGAGATCGACCTCAAAATTCTCGCCGAGATCCAGGCCGACGGCCGAATCACCAATGTTGAGCTCGCCAAACGGGTCGGAATTTCGCCCCCGCCATGCCTGCGCCGGGTCCGGGCGCTGGAGGAAGAAGGCTACATCCACGGCTATCGCGGGCTGCTGGATGCACGAAAACTCGGTTTCGACGTCACGGTGTTCGCCGCTGTGCACCTCTCCAGCCAGGCGGAGGCGGATTTGCGCGCGTTCGAGGAGTTCGTGCGTGCCGAGCCGCTGGTCCGGGAGTGCTGGATGCTGTCGGGCGAGGTCGACTTCATCCTGAAATGCGTTGCCCCCGACATGGCGACCTTCCAGGATTTTGTGACGCACCTGACCGCCGCGCCGCACGTGCGCAACGTGCGCACCTCGCTGGTGCTGCACAATTCGAAGTACGAGGCGGCGGTGCCCCTCGACGTGAAGGGACGGCGGTAGAAACGGATATCACCGTCGCATCGCGTCGACACTGATCGGGCCACTGCCCGCGGCGGCGAGGAACAGGCAGGCAAAGCACAGCACGATCGCCAGTGCGCCCTCGTTGACGACGGGAAAGAAGCTGTGCGGCATATGCTCGATGAAATAGGCGAAGGCCATCTCACCGGAAAGGATGAAGGCGGCCAGCCGCGTCAAAAGGCCGATCATCAGCAGGCCGCCGAGCAAGAATTCGAACATGCCGGCGACACCCCAGAGCGACAACGGCGTGACGTCGGAAAACATCTCCACCGGCGGAAACTTGAACAGCTTGGCCACGCCGTAGTGAAAGAACATGAGCCCGGTGATGAAGCGGAAGAGGCTGAGCAGATAAGGCTGGCTCCGCGCGGCGATGCGATCAATGTCCATCGTGACCTCCCTTGCTCGGACGGTAGCGTCGAGCATGGCGGAGGATGGTGCGGTTCACAATCGCAGGCGGGAAACATTTGGAAACAAAAAGCCGCGCAGAGGGCGCGGCCTTTTTAGGCAGTGCGGAGTGGACTACCGCCACTCGACCTTGGTGATCTCATAGGCCTTGGCGCCGCCGGGTGCGTTGACTTCGACGGTCGAGCCCTTCTTCTTGCCGATCAGCGCGCGCGCGAGCGGCGAGGTGATGGAGATGCGGCCTTTCTTGGCGTCCGCCTCGACCTCGCCGACGATCTGCCACACGGCCTTTTTCTCGGTGTCCTCGTCGACCAGCGTCACGGTGGCGCCAAACTTGATGGTGTCGCCGGAAAGCTTGGAGATGTCGATGATGTCGGCGCGCGCGAGCTTGTCCTCGAGCTCGGCGATGCGGCCCTCATTGTGGGACTGCTCTTCCTTCGCGGCGTGGTATTCCGCGTTCTCCGACAGGTCGCCGTGCGAGCGCGCCTCCGCGATATGCTCGATGATGCGCGGACGGTCCTCGGACTGGCGCTTCTTCAATTCTTCCCCGAGCGCGGCAAAACCGCCCGCTGTCATCGGAACCTTTTCCATCTCTTCTCTCGTTCTTCGGTCGCGCGCCCCACGAAAGCAGAGGGCGCGACAACCTTGATTCGTCAGTGCTTCCGGGGGCTGAACACACGCCCATCGGAATGTTAAGTGGGGCTGGCGCCGGAACAGAACAACCACATGGCCGGACAGTTCCTCCGGCCATTGTGGCTTCATTGCCAATCACTTAGCGGAGGGCTGAGCCTCCCGCTCGCGATCAGGTTTCCGAAAAGTAGCTCTGCAGGGTACGAACCTCAAGGTCCCCGCCCAGATAGGCTCGGATGCCCTGCGCGGCCGCCACGGCCCCGGAAAGAGTGGTGTAATACGGCACTTTATGCAAGAGGGCCGCGCGCCGCAGCGATCGGCTGTCGGCAAGCGCCTGCGGGCCTTCGGTGGTGTTGAAGACCAGCTGGACGTCGCCATTGGTGATGGCGTCGACGATATGCGGCCGCCCCTCCAGCACCTTGTTCACCTTCTCGGTCGGGATGCCCTCATCGGTCAGGAAGCGCGCGGTGCCCGACGTTGCCAGCACCTTGAAGCCGAGCGAATGCAATTCGCGAACGGCCTCGGCAATGCGCGTCTTGTCGCTCTCGCGCACCGAGACGAACACAGTGCCCTTGCGCGGCACCCGCGTGCCGCCGCCGAGCTGGCTCTTGGCAAAGGCCACCGCGAAGGAGCGGTCGATGCCCATGACCTCGCCGGTCGAGCGCATCTCGGGGCCGAGCACCGTGTCGACGCCGGGGAAGCGGGCGAACGGAAACACCGATTCCTTGACGCCGACGTGCTTGAAGTCGGCCTTCTTCAGTTTGAAGTCGGCGAGCTTCTCACCCGCCATGATGCGCGCGGCGATCTTCGCAACCGGCGTGCCGATCACCTTGGCGACGAACGGCACCGTACGCGAGGCGCGCGGATTGACTTCGAGCACGTAGATATCGCCGTCCTTGATCGCGTATTGCACGTTCATCAGGCCGACGACGTCGAGGCCGAGCGCGAGCTCCCGGGTCTGCCGCTCCAACTCCTCGATCATCTTGGCGTCGAGCGAGTGCGGCGGCAGCGAGCAGGCAGAGTCGCCGGAGTGAATGCCGGCTTCCTCGATGTGCTCCATGATGCCGACGATGAAAGTGTCCTTGCCATCGCTGAGGCAGTCGACGTCGATCTCGGTGGCGTCAGACAGATAACGATCGAACAGCAGCGGGTTCTTGCCGAGCACGGTGTTGATCTGCCCGGTCTTGTCGTTCGGATAGCGCGCCTTGACGTCGGCCGGCACCAGCTCCGGCAGCGTGCCGAGCAGATAATCGTTGAGCTGGTTCTCCTCGCGGATGATCTGCATCGCGCGGCCGCCGAGCACGTAGGACGGGCGAACCACGAGCGGCAGGCCCAGATCAGCGGAGACGAGGCGAGCCTGCTCGACCGAATAGGCGATACCGTTCTTGGGCTGCTTCAGTCGCAGTTTGTCGAGCACGCGCTTGAAGCGGTCGCGATCCTCCGCAAGGTCGATGGCGTCGGGCGAGGTGCCCAGGATCGGCACTTCGGCGGCTTCCAGTGCGCGCGCAAGCTTCAGCGGGGTCTGGCCGCCGAACTGCACGATCACGCCATGCAGCGTGCCGTTCGTGCGCTCTTTTGCGATGATCTCCAGCACATCCTCGGCGGTGAGCGGCTCGAAATAGAGCCGATCCGCGGTGTCGTAGTCTGTCGATACTGTTTCCGGATTGCAGTTGACCATGATGGATTCGTAGCCGGCGTCATGCAGCGCGAAGCAGGCGTGACAGCAGCAATAGTCGAACTCGATGCCCTGGCCGATGCGGTTCGGGCCGCCGCCGAGGATGATGACCTTCTTCTTGTCCGACGGGGTGCTCTCGTCGACGACGCTGCCTGCAAAGAGCGACTCGTAGGTCGAGTACATGTAGGCGGTGGGCGAGGCGAACTCGGCCGCGCAGGTGTCGATGCGCTTGTAGACTGGCCGGACGCCGAGCGCATGACGCTTTGCGGTCACTTCGGCCTCGGTCGTCTCGGCGAGCACCGCAAGCCGCGCGTCGGAGAAGCCCATGGCTTTGAGCGTGCGCATGCCGAAGGCATTGCCAGGCAGGCCGTGCTTCTTGACCTTCACCTCCATGTCGACGATGCCGCGCATCTCGCCAAGGAACCACGGATCGATCTTGCAGGAGTTGAAGATGTCGACATTCGACCAGCCGAGCCGCATCGCTTGCGCGACCTGGAGAATGCGGTTCGGCGTCGGTGTGCCGAGCGCGGCGCGGATCGCGTTCTTGTCGTCGTCGCGACCCAAGCCCTCGATCTCGATTTCGTCGAGGCCGGTGAGGCCCGTCTCGAGACCGCGCAGTGCCTTCTGCAGGCTTTCCTGGAAGGTGCGGCCGATCGCCATGACCTCGCCGACCGACTTCATCGAGGTCGTCAGCGTGGAGGAGGCGCCGGGAAATTTCTCGAAGGCGAAACGCGGGATCTTGGTCACTACGTAATCGATCGTCGGCTCGAACGAGGCCGGGGTCGCGCCGCCGGTGATGTCGTTGGCGATTTCGTCGAGCGTGTAGCCGATCGCAAGCTTGGCCGCGACCTTGGCGATCGGGAAGCCGGTGGCTTTCGAGGCCAGTGCCGACGAACGCGACACGCGCGGATTCATCTCGATCACGACCATGCGGCCGTCTTCGGGGTTGACGCCGAACTGCACGTTGGAGCCGCCGGTCTCGACGCCGATCTCGCGCAGCACCGCCAGCGAGGCGTCGCGCATGATCTGGTATTCCTTGTCAGTCAGCGTCAGCGCCGGCGCGACAGTGATGGAGTCGCCGGTATGCACGCCCATCGGATCGAAATTCTCGATCGAGCAGACGATGATGCAATTGTCCTTCTTGTCGCGCACCACCTCCATCTCGAACTCTTTCCAGCCGAGGACGGATTCCTCGATCAGGACTTCGTTGGTGGGGGACGCATCAAGGCCGCGCTCGATGATGTCGAGGAACTCTTCCTTGTTGTAGGCGATGCCGCCGCCGGTGCCGCCCATGGTGAAGGACGGACGGATGATCGCGGGCAGGCCGATCTCGGACAGCGCCATCATGGCCTGGCCGAACGCGTATTCCTGGTAGCGCTTGCGGCGATCGCCCTCGCCAAGGGTCCACTGCCGATCAAGTTCTTCTAGCGCTGCGCCCGACAGCTTCTCGCGTTCAGCATGGTATTTGTCGCGGAACGACTTCTTCAACTCGGACGCATTGGCGAGCCGCGACCTCGGGGTCTCCAGCCCGATCTTGGTCATGGCCTCGCGGAACAACTGGCGGTCCTCGGCCTTGTCGATGGCATCGGCGGTGGCGCCAATCATCTCGACGTCGAACTTCTCCAGCGTGCCCTGCCGGCGCAGCGACAGCGCGCAGTTCAGCGCGGTCTGTCCGCCCATGGTCGGCAGCAGCGCGAAGCCGCCGGGAATGACGTGACGTTCCTTTTCTATGATCTTCGCAACAATTTCGGGCGTGATCGGCTCGATATAGGTCGCGTCGGCCAATTCCGGATCGGTCATGATCGTGGCCGGATTGGAATTGACGAGGACGATACGGTAGCCCTCTTCCTTCAACGTCTTCACCGCCTGCGTGCCCGAATAGTCGAACTCGCAGGCCTGGCCGATCACAATGGGACCGGCGCCGATGATCAGGATGGTCGAGATGTCGGTTCGTTTAGGCATCACCGCTCGCGGGCTGGAATCTGGGCACAAAAAAAGGGCGCGCTTGCCGCGCGTCCCCTTGTGCGAGAGCGCGGGGTCTTCCCTCGCGCGCGGGTGGGTCTTAGACCAGTTTTCGGGGCGGCGAAACCCCGAAAAACGCCCATCAACCGGCAATTTTGACGGGTTTCGGCCGCGCCTGCCAGCCACGGGCGAGATGCACCAGAAGCGAGGCCGCAACGCTGGTCCCGCCGATCCAGCCAAGGTCGTTCGGCGACAGGGTTGCCAGCACGGCTCCCCCCAGGGCGCCGCCGATGGCGAAGCCGAGATACATGGCGGAAGCGTTGAGCGAGAGCGCGATCATCGAGGCCTGCGGCTCGATCCGGATGATGCTGGCGATCTGGGCCGGATAGAAAGCCCAGCCCGAGAGGCCCCAAAGGAAGATCGCGCCCAGCACCGCGTAATGGGCCTGTCCAGGCATCAGCTTCAGGACGAGCGAATGCAGGATCAGGGCGCTGGCCATGCCGGCCAGGCCGAGTGCCGCCGTCGCTAACGTACCGAGACGGTCGGCAAGGACACCGCCAAGGATGTTCCCGATCGCGGCCGCGCCACCAAACACCAGCAGGGCAAGGCTGATTTGCGAGGCGTCGAAACCGAGGCCGCGCAGCGGGACCGCGAAATAGGTGAACACCGTGAAGCCGCCGAGCGCCCATAGAATCGTGATCACCAGCGCGATCACGACATTGCCGTGGCGTGCGACGGCCAGCCTTTCGCTCAGCGAGGCCGTATTGCGTGGCAGGCCACGGGGCAGGCCCAACACGAGGCCAGCGAGCGCAACAGCGCCGATGATTGCCACCATGGCGAAGGTCGCACGCCAGCCGAGCAGGCTGCCGACGAGGTTTCCGAGAGGGACGCCAATGACGGTCGCGACCGTGAGGCCCGAGGTGACCAACGCCACCGCGCGGCCGCGGCGTTCGGGCGAGGCGACAGCCACGGACACCGCGAGCGCCGTCGGCATGCACAGCCCTGAACCCAGCGCCATCAACATCCGCGAGGCCAGCAGCAGGGCGTAGTTCGACGCCACCATCGCCGCGAGGTTTCCGGCAATGAAGGTCGTGAGCGCGAGCGCCAGCACCGTGCGACGGTCGATGTTGTTCAGCGCCACGGCCAGGATCGGTGAGCCCACGGCATAGGTGAGGGCGTAGGCCGTCACCAATTGGCCGGCGGCCGAGACCGAAATCGACAGGTCGGTCGCGATCGCCGGCAAAAGTCCAGCAATCACAAAGCCTTCGGTGCCGATCGCGAAGGCCCCCAAGGCCAGCCAGAGTACGCTCATTGCAAGTAATCCTTATGTTCAATGTTTATTGAACTATCAAACGCTGTGATTTCGGAGTCAATTAGTTCAAGAACTATTGAACATTGGGCTCGCATCGCTATGATTCGCGCACAATGAGCCGCACGCCTCCCCACCCGACCCGTGAGCAGATCGAGCTGCCGCTGGTTCTGGATTGCTTGAGCGATCCGATCCGGTTGGCGATCGTGTATCAGCTCGCCCAGCAGGAACGTGTCAGCAGCGAGCTGCGCTGCGGAGACTTCAATGGGCTCTCAGGCAAGTCGAACCTGACCTATCACTTTTCCAAGCTGCGCGATTGCGGGCTGATGCAGACGCGTGTCGCGGGCACGAACCGCTTCATGAGGCTGCGCCGCGAGGATCTCGAGGCGCGCTTTCCCGGGCTGCTCGATGCGGTGCTCAAGTCAGCGGCGAAGGATGCGGATCGGCTTCAGCTGATTGCGACGTGCGAGGTCGTTGAGGTGGAGTGAGGAGTGAGGGGCAGTCCGTCTTCGCCTACGCTTCGCTCTGGCTACGCCGGACACGCTTCGCCCCTGCGGGTCTTGCGTGGCTGCGCCACGCGTAGCCCCGAAGGGGCGAAGCGTGGAGACCCGGCCTGGATTTGAACCAGGATGAAGAGCAATGCACTGCTCTCGCGTAGACGCTTCCGCCACCGGGCCGCAGTGATCATGTCCGATCGGGATGCGACAAGCCACCTCAGGTGGCGGATATGCTTAACGCGCCAGCGGTGGCCGCGCGATGAAAGTCATGCGCCAGCGGTTGTGGCCAATATTGGTGTTGGCGCGCTGGCTGGCGAAGCCCGCCGCCTTCAGCTTGGCCGTGATCTCGTCCTCGCTGTAGCGCTGCAGGCCGATGCGCGAGCGCAGATGTCGGTAATCTGACAGCGCTGTGCTGACTAGCCCGATCAGAGCGTCCTTGAGGAAGCCATGGCGTAGTCCGAACGAGAGCAGCGCCGTCACGTCTCGCGCCATGCCGATATGAGGCTGCAGAATATCGCCGAGCACCAGCTTGCCTGACGGCTTCAGGATGCGCCTGACATTGACGAGCGCGGCATCGAGCTCCTCCGCCGTCATGTATTGCGCGACCGAGTTCATCACCACAAGGTCGATCGATTGGTCCTGCATCTTGCGGACGTCGTCGAGCGAGCGGACGCGGATCTTCGTGTTGGGCGCAAACCGAGCGATCAGCCGGCCGCGCACGCCGGGCGCGGGTTCAGCCAGGATCAGCTGGCCGCAGGCCGATGCCACCTGGCTCGCCGACAGCGCCTCGCCACAGGCATAGTCGAGCACGGTCGCCTCAGGCGAGGTGATGTAGCCGATGATGTCCCGCGCAATGATCTGGAAGTGCAAATCGCGATGCAACTTGCTGACATAGATCGTGTGCGTCGAGTCGTAATAGTCGATCCAATCGTCCATGGTGTCCCGCCCAGCGGTTCCTGCCGTGGAACCGTGCTGCCCGCCTTGCGTTAGGGGTGCGACGGCGCGCCGTCAATGTCCGCGTCCTAACAGGAAGGTTTCCCGTGAGCAAAGCCCCCAGCAAGGTCTCGCCCGATCTCGACACCCCCACCGATCTGCCCGCGGCGGCGGTCAAGAAGGTCTCGGAAGCGCTCAACGTGCTTCTGGCCGACGCCTTCGCGCTGTATCTAAAGACCAAGAATTTCCACTGGCACATCAGCGGCCGGCATTTCCGCGACTATCACCTGCTGCTCGACGAGCAGTCGGACCAGATCTTCGCCACGACGGACCAGCTGGCCGAGCGCGTCCGTAAGATCGGCGGCACCACGCTGAAGTCGATCGGCCAGGTCGCAAAGCTGCAGACCATCAAGGACAACAACGAGGATTACGTCCCGCCGCGCGAGATGCTGCGCGAGCTGATGCAGGACAACAAGCATGTCGCGAGCGCGATGCGTAAGGCGCACGAGGTTTGCGACGACGCCGGCGACGTCGCCAGCGCCAGCATTCTGGAAAACTTCATCGACGAGACCGAGCGCCGGACGTGGTTTCTGTTCGAAGCGACGCGCCAGGAAGGTGGCAACGAGGCGTAGGGCGTCTGCGTGGGGTGGGTTAGCTGTGGAATCTCAACAGGTCGTCCACCGGGAGACCGAGGCGGCTGATTGGTGGTTTGGCTTGCAGACTAC
>JAEWHT010000043.1 GCA_023387695.1 Pseudomonadota bacterium
CCGAGACAACCCTTTTGCGAAGACGATGCAGCAATCGATGGGATTGCGGCTCGTCAACAAAGGGTTGTCGAACATAGAGCCGGATGCAGGGATCATGGTTGTTTACGCGACCAAGCACGGCGAGACTGCGGGCGACGGCGAAGGCGGACACAGCCCGTTCGCGACAGCGGTCATCAATGATCTCCCAAGGCCGGGGATCGAGGTCCGTCGGCTGTTTGATATCATTCGAGATGACGTCATCACGGCCACGCATCGCGTTCAGCAGCCCTTTAGTTACGGTTCGCTTCCCGGCAGCGAGGAGTTCTACTTCGTCGCGTCCAAATGATTGGTAGTAGATCTTACAGGCAAACCGGACGCCGTTCTTGACTATTTGACGCCATGCAATCGTCGATCGCCAATTGCATCGAAAAGACGATTCATGGCTGCTCGCGCTCCGAGAAAATGTCGGCTTTGGGTTACAAGCAGCAATCCTCTGATGAAGCATAGGATTCCTGCCTGCGCCCGAAAGCCGACATCGACGCCTTCATGAGTAAACGGCCTAATCCCACACCGGCCCGAAGCCCGGATTGACGCAACGCTTGTCCTTGGGCAGCGCGGCGATCTTCTTGCGGTCGGCATCATCGAGCGTGATCTTCAGCGCATCGAGATTGGCCTGCTGGCTCTCGCGACGTGACGCTTTCGGGATCGCGGCGACGCCGTCCTGGTCGAGCAGCCATTTCAACGCGACTTGCGCGGCGCTCGCATTGTGCTTGGCGCCGATCTCGGCGAGGACCGGATCCGTGGCGAACCGTCCCTGCGCGAGCGGGCAGTAGGCGACCAGCGGGATCGATTTGGCCTTGAGATAGGCCAGCACTTTCGATTGATCGAGCATCGCGTGATATTCGATCTGGTTGCAGGCGATCGGCGCCTTGACGTCCTCGACCGCGATCTTGAGCAGCGCGGTGGTGAAATTGGCAACGCCGATCGCTCGCGTGCGCCCTTCTTCCTTCAGCTTCATCAGGGTATCGAACACCGCACCCCAGTTCGCCGACTTCGACGGCCAGTGCACGAGGTAGAGATCGACGTGGTCGAGCCCGAGCTTCTTCAGGCTGGCATCGAAGGCGCGGCGGATCGCGTCCGGCGCCAAATTCTCGTGCCAGACTTTTGTCGTGACGTGCAGCTCACCGCGCGGCACCGACGCCGCCTTGAGCGCAGCGCCGATGGCTTCCTCGTTGGCATACATTTCTGCGGTGTCGATGTGGCGATAGCCGATCGACAGCGCGGTCTCGACCGCAGCGCGGCAGACATCGCCCTGCATCCGGAAGGTGCCGAGGCCGAGCTTGGGCATGCTGATGCCCTGTGTTTTCAAATTGTCCATTGAACAGGCTCCTGAGGCATTTCAGCCCGCCGGATGCGCGCGGCGACACCGCGTGCGCAGACTCTTCGGGGATGGAAAAGAGGTGGCGGGAGTGATGACTATAGCGCGGCGGGGGTGCTGCGGCTAATCACGAATGCTGCGCCACGACGGCCGGGCGGGCCTGCGGTTGGGGCAGGATGTCGACCGACCAGAGGTCGCGATTGTCAACGTCCTTCAAGGTCACGGTCATCACGCCGCTCCGGCCGTCGATATCCACGCGGCCGAAGAACTGCAGGCCGAAGCACGGCGCGAGGTTCTCGCCCTGGGCCTCGCTGCAGCCGTTCCGGTACATCGCCACGGGGCCAAACGTGTTGTCGAGTTCGCCGGGACCCCAGGTGCCGGCATGGAGGGGGCCGGAGACGAACTCCCAGAACGGCTCGAAATCGCTGAACTGCGCCTTGTTCGGATCGTAGTAGTGCGCGGCCGTGTAGTGCATGTCGGCGGTGAGCCAGACGATGTTGCGGACACCTGCGCGCTTGGCGAACGCGAGCAGGTCGGCGATCTCGTGCTCACGCCGGTCGGGTGGGCCATCGCCCAGCGCAACGGAATCGAGACTGATCAGCCCGATCGGCAAATCCGCCGCGATCACCTTCCAGGTCGCGCGCGAGGCGGCGAGCTCCCGCTTCAGCCAGGCGAGTTGCTCGGCACCGAGGATCCAGCCGCGATGGTCGTCGCCCTTGTTCCAGCTGTCGTCGCGATAGCTGCGCATGTCGATCATGAAGACGTCGAGCAGCGGACCATAGGCGATCTTGCGATAGACGCGCCCCTGGCGTGGGCCGATGTCGCGGATCGGCATGAAGTCGAAAAACGCGCGGCGCGCGCGCGCGACCAGGCGCGGGGTGCCGTCGTCCTCACAGCCGGCTTCGTCATAACTGCCGGTCGGCGACCAATCGTTGGTGACCTCGTGATCGTCCCACTGCGCGAACATCGGCACCTCCGCGTGGAAGGCGCGAAAATTCTCGTCGAGATGGTTGTATTTGTAATTGCCGCGGAACTGCGCCAGCGTGTGCGCGACCTCTGATTTCTCTTCAGTCACAAGGTTGCGCCAGGTCTCGCCGTTCGGCAGCTTCTGCTCGGCCGGGATCGCGCAATCGGCATAGATGTGATCGCCGGAGTGGATGAAGAAATCCGGACGGTTGTCGCGCATCGTGCGATAGCTGCGGTAGCCGCCGCGGGAGATGTCGATGCCCCAGCCCTGCCCTGCGACGTCACCCGACCACAGGAACGAGACAGACTGACCTTCCGCCGGCGCGGTGCGGAAATGGCCGATGCGGCTTTCGCCGGCGATCCCGGTGGCGATGTCGTCGAAGCGCACGCGATAGAAGATGTCCTGCCCCGGCGGCAGATCGTCGAGTGGCAGCTTCGCGGTGAAATCTGCATCCGGCAAGGCATCGCGCGACGCCGACGCGATGATGGTCTTGAAGCTCTCGACGGTCGAGCATTCGACCTGCATCCGCGCCGGCCGATCGGCGCGCGCCCAGATCATCGCGGAGCCGTCCGAGACGTCGCCTGACTGGATGCCGCCCGCGATCTGCGGACGATCGGCGGCACGGCAGATGCCGGGCTTTGCGAGCGAGGCGATGGCGAGAGCGGATGTGGAGCGGATCAAAAACTGTCGCCGGGTCCATGCGCGCGAGGCGCGGAGCGTTGCCATTCAGGAAACCTTCGTCGAATCGCGACGGAAGGTGCCTGCGTCGTTTGACGGCCAGCTTACGGTTCCTTGACTCCCGGCCTACGGTTTTGCGACGCGGAGGTGACGGGCGAGATGCGGCGGCGGGGACGGTCCGCTCCCTCGCCCCGTTCTTACGGGGAGAGGGTTGGGGTGAGGGGCTTCTCTCCACGCAAGAGATCGTCGAGGGACCTGTACCCCCTCACCCGGATTGCATCTTCGATGCAATCCGACCTCTCCCCGCAAGCGGGGCGAGGTTAAGAAACGCGTCTAATGTTTCCAGTTGCAGATGCCGCCGGAGCGGCATGGCCAGGTCTGGATGCGCGTGTCCATCGCCTGGGCGTCGAGCGGGTTGCCATGGCGATGCGCTAGCTTCGTGCGGGCTGCGCCACGCGGCTCGCTCCTGGCGCGGGCAATCTTCGGCTCGGACACATGCACGCGTTCGGCTGCGACCTTCTTCGGCACGTCAACCGGCTCGGCGCGGGCCTGCGCCTCGTTGCCGCCCTTCGCTTCCATCGCAACGGGGGCGAATTGCGTTTCGGGCCCGAGCCGCTTCGGCGACAGGACTGCCTTGGAGAGATCGAGACCGAGATATTCGTCAGGCTTGTAGTCGTCAGCGCGCGCGATGCCGCTCGCTGCAAGCACGAGGGCAATAGCAACCGCGAAAGGAACGCTTTTCAGGACCACGGACGCCTCCTGAAATTGATTGTTGAGGAGTAATTTACTCCTATTTAGGAGGCGTCGCGTGCAATTCCAGCGGTCAGTTGCGGCATTGGTTAAGAAGTTTGGCGGTGTCAGGCGACCTTTCGCGTCGCGCCCGTCCCATCCAGGAACCCCATAAGTCGGCTGCGGATGATTTGTTCCGCCTCGCTCATGATGCGATCGACGAGTTCCTTGCAGGTGGGGATGTCGTGGATGAGGCCAGCGACCATGCCGCAGCTCCAGGCGCCCGCATCCATCTGCCCGTCCAGCATGATCTTGGGATAGACGCCCGCGACCTGATCGTGGATGTCGTCGATGGTCAGTTTGTCGCCCTTGGCGTGCTCGATCTCGAGCAAGCGATCGACATTGGCATTCTTCAGCACGCGCTCGGTGTTGCGCAAGCTGCGCATGATCAGGCGGGTGTCGAGCTCGGTCGCCGCGACCAGCGCGTTCTTCACGTTCTGATGGACCGGCGCTTCCTTGGTCGCGATGAAACGCGTGCCCATGTTCATGCCGGCCGCGCCGAGCGACAGCGCTGCGACGAGGCTGCGTCCGTCGGCCATGCCGCCGGAGGCCACGAACGGGATCTTCAACTCCTCCGCCGCGCGCGGCAGCAGGATCATGTTGGGAATGTCGTCCTCGCCGGGATGACCGCCGCACTCGAAGCCGTCAACGCTGACGGCGTCGCAGCCGATGCGTTCGGCTTTCAGCGAGTGACGCACCGAGGTGCATTTGTGGATCACCTTGATATCAGCGGCCTTCAGCGCCGGCATGTATTGCTCCGGGCTGCGGCCCGCGGTCTCCACCGCCTTGATGCCGCCCTCGACGATCGCTGCGATGTATTCCGGATAAGGCGGCGCCGAGAAGGTCGGCAGGAAGGTGAGGTTCACGCCGAACGGCTTGTCGGTCATGTCGCGGCAGCGCGCGATCTCCTTGGCGAGCAGCTCCGGCGTCTTCTGCGTGAGACCGGTGATGATGCCGAGACCGCCGGCATTGGAGACGGCGGCCGCGAGCTCGGCGAAGCCGACGAAATGCATGCCGCCCTGGATGATGGGGTGCTCGATGCCGAACAGTTCGGTGATCGCGGTCTTCACTTAGAGATCCTCCCGGAATTTTGGTTCGTGTCTGATACAGTCTAGCCGGACTTGTGCGCCGCGGTCACCACTTCTCGCCGAACGGGCGGATCTCCATCTCGAAGGTCCAGGCGCTCCTGGGCTGCTGATAGAGCTGCCAATAGGCATCCGCCACCGACGACGGCGGCATCAGGAGGTCGGGATTATCCAGCGCCTCCTTGCCCCAGAGCTGCTCGCGGCGCTCCCGCACCCAGGCGGTATCAACGCCGGAATCGATGATGAGATGCGCGACGTGGATGTTCTTCGGCCCCAGCTCGCGCGCCATCGCCTGCCCGACCGCGCGCAGTCCGAACTTGGCGCTGGCAAAGGCGGCAAAGCCGCTGCCGCCGCGCAAAGACGCGGTCGCGCCGGTGAAGAAGATGTTGCCGCCGCCACGCGGCAGCATCAGCCGTGCCGCCTCGCGGCCTGCAAGGAAGCCGGAATAGCAGGCCATCTCCCAGACCTTGCGGAACACGCGCTCGGTGGTGTCGAGGATCGGGAAGTTCACGTTGGCGCCGACATTGAAGATGCAGACCTCCAGCGGCGCGTGCTTGTCGGCGTCGTTGAGAAAGGAGATGACTTCCTCCTCTTTCCGCGCGTCCAGCGAACGCGCGTGGATCTCGCCGCCGGCGGCTTCGATCTCCTTCACCAGCGGCGCAAGCTTGTCGCCGTTGCGACGGCCGGCGTAAATCGAGAAGCCTTCGGCGGCGAATTTCTTGGCAATCTCGGCGCCGATGTAATCGCCAGCGCCGATCACGGCCACGGTCGCGTTTCGCTTGGGCAAGGTCGCCTCCTCCGGTGAGAGCGTATGGTTGGGAGGGAGGCTATAGTTCTAAAATAGAACTGTCAAATTCCGAGGCGACCTGCTAGCCTAAGATAGAAATACCGCTGACTGTTCAAGTCAGTTCCTTTTTCAGACTTAAGCCGGAGAGGATCATGAAGTGGGATACGCTGGAGGAAGAGCCCTGCTCGCTCTCCCGCACCGTCGCGGTGGTCGGCGACCGCTGGACGCTGTTGATCCTGCGCGAATGCTTCCTGCGCGTGCGCCGCTTCGAGGCGTTCCAGTCGTCGCTGCAGATCACGCGGCATCTGCTGTCGGAGCGGCTGAAGAAGCTGGTGCGCTTCGGTATCCTGCGCCGCGTGCCCTACTCCGAGGCGCCGAAGCGCTACGAATACATTCTCACGCAGAAGGGTCTCGACCTCTATCCCATCATCATGGCGATGGTGCATTGGGGCGACACCCACATGGGCGACGAGCGCGGCCGGCCGCTGCTGCACGAGCACAAGAACTGCGGCAAGCTGTTCGATCCGGTGATGGTGTGCTCGGAATGCGGCGAGCCGCTAAATGCCAAACAGGTGCATGTGCATCCGGGGCCAGGACGGAAGGAGGCCGTGGGGTGAGGCCTCCTATCCGATACGCGGCGTCTATGCGAAAGGAACGCCATAGTAGGCGTTGATGCCGCGCGTGGCGGCGTCATCGCCCCAATTCCAATCGCTGCGTTCGCCGTATTTCGGCGCGCCTTCGAGCGACTTCGCGGTGATCCCGGTGACGTAGCCGCCGAGCTCGGTGTCGTATTTCAGCGACTGCCAGGGCAAGGGATAGTGATCGTTGCCGAGACCCAAAAACCCGCCGAAGCCGAGCACCGCGTAGGACACCTTGCCGCTGACCTTGTCGATCATCACACGCTCGATCGAGCCGATCTTGTTGCGATCCGCACCATAGACCGACGTTCCCTCGACCTTGTCGCTACCGATCAATCGGCCCATCTCGCCGCGATCCAGTTCACCTTGATTCAGCATGTCGGTTCTCCACTCAGCCAGTGTGTAGTGTGTGAGGGGTCAACCGGACGCGATGACGATCGTTCCTGGAAGCTGGCGCTTGCGCGAATTCGCCTCAGGCCAGCGAGCGTCAGGCTTGACGCGCAGCTCCGCTGCCCGGCATCAGAAAATCATGCATCTCGGCAGCAGCCTGAAGCCGCTCGATGCGCGTCGCAATTGCGTCGCGTTCGACGCCGCGAGGCAGGTTCGACATCTCGTGCTCGAGCCGCAGCTTCTGCGCTTCGAGACGTTGTTCGAATGTGTGGGGCTCAGATCGTTTTCGCATCGTCTGTCCTTGGTGGTTGAAGGCCGGGGCTGTTGGCCCAGCGCTCGACTTGATCGATGACCCTCTGGTGGCTCGGACGCACCGGCTTCGGTCCTTCGGGCTCATCGGATAGCTTGCGGGGCAACCTGACTTCCTCCGTCATGGCATTCTCCCTTTCCAAGAGAATGCGCGATGGCGGGAGTCGTTTCAATATTAACGTATTGATTTCGCTATACTTTCCTACTCATTTGGAGATTCTTTCGGCTTTTGTGGAACCCCAGCCAAACTCGTTCGTTGAGTAAATTACTCAACATGCACATTTAGCGTGGTCTACCATGAACGACCTTCGCGCCGAGCGCCTCCAGGTCATGCTCTCGCCGGAAGAACTGGCCGCCGTTGATGATTTCCGGTTCAAACATCGCATGCCGACCCGAGCGGCAGCGGTGCGCGAATTGCTCAAGTTCGGACTGGCCGCCGCTGGCGTCGATGCCGGAGCCGGCGTGAAGTCGAGCAGCTTCGGCGTATTCGGCCGCGGCCCCGACGGGCATACTGACGGCGGCGCCGAGGGCGGCAACGAAGACTGATCCGGCCGCCTCACAACTACAAAACGGCCCCGGCACGGGGAGTGCCAGGGCCGCTCTTGGAGATTGCTTCCGGAGCACCGGGGGCATGTCACCGGAGGCAACCTATCGACTCCTCGCAAGAGGATTCGTTCCTCGCGAAATCAACCGCTAGGCGCAGCGCCGGAATCATCCGGTGTCATGCCTGAGCCCGGCGTCTTGCTGTCATCATTCAGCTTGGGATCACGCGTCGCCTCACGCGACGGCGAACCTTTCTGGTCCGTCTTGTGCACGGTCTGCGCGCGTTCCTTATCGCGCGGTTGATCCTCGGCGCGCTTGTCTTTGACGATGCCGTGGTCGGAATGTGCCATGATGTCCTCTCGCCTCTTCCGATGCCTCGGAGCGCTTACGCTCCGCGGCATCGAATGTTCCTGTGAGCGCGAGAGGCAGCAGTGCTAAGTGTGCGCTGCGTGCACCATCACAGATGCATTCTCCTGATGCACCTGCCGGACCGTCGTCACCGTGGCGAACGCGACCGAGACGCCAAAGGCAAGAATGAGTGAGAAAAGTGCCAGACGTGGAGCCATCGCAAATCCTCCTTCTGGATTCAAAATATCAACGCGATCGACTATTCCTGGATGATCGTTGATTGGTGCCGCTCATTCCGTGAGCCGGCTCACACACAGAGTTACGAAAACGAGAGTGCTCAGGTCGCCTGGCTATGCAGGATGCTGACCCTGACTGGCGGGACTTCGCCATCGAGCCAGTCCTGCTCTTTCGCCAAGGCCGTCCAGGCATCCGCCATCCGCGAGATGCGATTGTAGGCGGGTTGTCCTTCCGAGCGCTCGGCCAGTTGCAGGCAGTTCTCGGCGTTATCCCTGAATATGTCTGACTGTTTCATGAACAAGATCTGGGGACGGAACCCCTGCCCCGCAACCGCTCTTACTGAAACGTAACTTTCCCGGAACTTTGCACGTCACAGGTCATTGAATATCCATGCGGATACTCGTCGCAATCGTACTGGCCTTCATCAGCACGGCGGCACTTGCCGACAGCACGGGCGAGCGGATGAACAGCGACCGCTCGCCAAATGCAACGGACGTCATCAGCGGCCTCTACGCCTTTAGTCGCTTCCAGCAGGGCCTCCTGGAGAGCACCGACTTGAAGGGGAATACGGAGGTCAAGAACCTCGCCGCGCTTCGCGCCGAAGAGGCAGCCAAGCGCGACAAGGCGCTGAAGCAGATTCAGGACACGATAGGCACAGAGCCGCGCGTCAGCAAGACGACTTCAGCCGTCACAAGCCTCACCGAACCCGATGATGCGGAAGGGCCGGCCTATGTCAGGTCATTCTATGCGGCGCAAATTCCCGAGTACGAATCCACGATCGCCCTGCTCGAGCGCTATCTGAAGATGCCCGATAATTCCGCGCTCGCAGCTTTCACGCGCGAGCACCTCCCGGTGCTGCGCGCGCAGTTGAAGGACGCCGAACGCACGATGGCTGACAAGTAGCAGCCGGGACGGCTAACCAGGCTTTCCCTCCCGGTCTTTGCGGGCGCTGTCCGGGCGTTCCCAAGCCGATCGCCAGGAGTTTCAGAACGGGAACACTGCCGCCCCCTCCTAAGGGTTGAGAATTTTTATGTTTTCGGATGGAACTCTCGACAACCTTCGCAGTTAGTTTCGCCGGGCTGAGCACGACAAGTTCCATTTCCTCGCGTCGCAACCTTGGCGCTTGATTTCGAATTTGGCTGACGCTCTAGTTTGATCAATTGCGTCGTGCCTTCGGATTCGGCTGGCGCTTGCGGGGGAATTAGTATGAGCGACCTCGATTCCGGAACAGCATCACGCTCCGGTCGTCGCGTCTCGAAACCCAAACCCAACGGCACGTCAGAGC